>CAYUPV010000050.1:0-15819 GCA_964445885.1 uncultured Methylococcales bacterium | reverse complement strand
GCACCTCATCACTAAAAACCCCTTTGAGTCACTGTGCTCAGAGGGGTTTTTTTATCTTAGTTAATGCCATGGGAGCATGCTTACACTTTTTCATACGCAACCAGCGGTATGGTTTCTTCTGGCTTGCCAATATAATATCCCTGAGCATAGTGAACGCCATATTCCTTGAGGATATCCAAAATATCCTGGCTCTCGACAAATTCAGCTATAGTCTTTTTTCCTAGACCTTGAGCGATTTCAGCGAGTGCACGTACCAATACCTGATCCTCCTTGCTGGTGTGGAGCGACTTGATAAAGGAGCCATCTATCTTGACGTAATCGACGGGCAGGTGCATGAGATAATAAAACGATGAGAATCCGACACCAAAATCATCTATAGCAAAACTGCAACCAAGGGATTTAATTTCATTCATCAATCGTTGGGCAGAAGGAAAGTTAGAAACGGCGATAGTTTCAGTAATTTCAAAGATGATGCATTTTGGATCGATCTCTGGGTCACTCAATGAATCATGGATATCTCGTTGCAGGTCTAAATCATTTAATGCTTGACCAGAGAGATTGATGCTTAAGGTGATATTTATACCTTGCTTTCTGAAAAACTTATGCCGTTCCAAGGCCTTTTGTACCACCATTCTATCTATTATGTTGATCAACCCTAATTGCTCTGCTATAGGAATAAACTGACCCGGAGTGATGAAATTGTCTTCACTGTCAACCATTCTCAGTAAGCACTCATAGTGGGATATTGATTGGTTTCGAATATCTAGAATGGGTTGATAATATAAAAAGAATCTGTCATCGCTTAATGCCTGCTTAATTTGATCTTTCCAGTAAACTTGCGATTTGATCTTATTCTGGAAATCTGTGCCTGGAGCGTAGAAATGTATACGGTCGCGCCCTTCTTCTTTGGCCTGGTACATGGCTAAGTCTGCATTTGCCAACAGATCTTGGATATTCTGCCCATGTTCCGGGAACATGGCTATTCCAATGCTAACAGTGATTTTGAAAGGTTGTCCTTCCACTTTAAAATCGATGGATTGGAGGGAACCGAATATCTTTTCCGCAAGCTGTAAAGCCTGTTCCGTTTGTATATTAGGTATGGCCAGCGCAAATTCATCGCCACCAAGTCGTGCAAGAACATCCGTGCTGCGCGTGATTTGTCTTAGCTTATCAGCGATAAGTTGTAGCAGGGAGTCTCCAACTTTATGGCCACAAGTGTCATTGACATATTTAAATTGATCTAAATCAAAATATAACAAAGCACCGCACGTTTCATTTCTGAAGGAGATCCTAAGGATGTTATCAAATTCTTGTTGGAATCGCCTTCGATTATAAAGATGCGTGAGTGGGTCATGATCTGCCAACCAGATCAGTCGTTCTTCGGCTATTTTTCTATCTGTTATATCCAGCCCGATAGAAAGAATGGCGGGTGATTTTGGGTGATTACCCTCAAGTCTTGTATGATGCCATGTAATATGTCTAGCATGTGGTTCGATACCATTCAAGGTGCTGTCAAATTGAATCTTATGTTTCTTTCCTGACCGTAGGGATTGTAACTCATTTCTGGAGTTCGTATCCTCAGGTAAATTGGGCAGAAATATATCATCATAAACGAATCGTGCAGAGAGAAACATAGAGTTTGATATAGGAAGAAAGTTTTTTCCGAAACGGTTGATAGTAATTATTCTTCCGGTTTTATCCTGGGTTAAAATGATGAGTGGAGCTGTATCTAATAGTTCCTGAATAAAATTCCTTTCTTTTTCAAGAACTTTTCGCTGGTTAATTAATAATCTCGTTCGGGAATTTATTTCATTCTGCAGGTTTTCTAACTTTGTTGTTACTTGTAATGTTGTCTGTTCAAGGATATCTATCTCATCACGCCCTGTTCTATATCTAATAGGTTTGGATAATTGTTTACGGACATCTTTATATCTTCCTTCTGCAAGGAAGGGTAGTGTAAACGCTATCTTAGTAAGCCTTTTCATTGGAATTCTAAGCAAGCTGAGTAAAAGCACCATTCCAAATAAAAGGCTTATTGTGCCGCTTATGACATAGTTTACTAAATTATTGCGCTTGCTTTTGTATGCTGCAGTCACATCGTCCAATATAATGAATGCAAGTTGGTCGTTGTCTACTTCAGGTAATGTAAAAAATCGAGATTCATATATCTGTTTATTGAGGGGTAACAGTATGCCAGTTTTTAAATTATCTAAAGTATGCTTTTTGCTGATATTTAATAACTCTGATGTTTTGGAGGGATTGCTGATACCTGCCAATCTATAGCCCCAAAATGAGTTTGGGGGTTCAGTGGAAGCGTCGTTTAATACCAAAATCCCTATCTGGGCATGTGTTATTCTGTTGAAATCAAGAATGATTTCTGCCAAATTCGTGCCGATCAACAGAGTTCTGGTTGAGTTATTTGTTCCTATTACTGGTATCCCGACATATTGCACACATGATGGGGTGCACTCTACAAACGTTGTGGGTTCTTCGGTTTTAGATATTTTCTTTATTTGATCATCATCAATTATATGTGATTTTCCCCATGTCTTTATTATTGTATATGTTTCTGAATAATATTGTATATTCTCCAAGCCCCATGTCAGTTGAAACGTGCTCCAGAAGTCGTCTAACGTCGAAATTATTCTTTCTTGTCCATATCCTTCGTTCCTTTCTGATAACAAGGGTATAGTTTCCCCTATTTGTTGAAGCAGCCTTGCGGATTGTGAAAGTAGTAGCCTTATCGTGCTTTTATGTCTTTCGTGTGTTTCATAACGCTGCCTCTCAAACTGACTTTGTAACGTATATATTGCTAACCCAGATAAAATATCATGTATCGAAAAAAACACACAGCCGAAGATGAGGGCTACCTTCCACTTTAGGCTTATTTGTATCCTAGGTTTTTTACGAGTGGTTTTGTTTGTCGAAATCTTCATATAATGGATAAGCTATGCATATCTGGGATTGTTTACGGATATGGTTTTAAATTATTATTTCTGTTTTTGTGTTAGATAATATGCCATAATGTTAAAATCTAGCCGCAATGATAGTAATATCTTTTATTTGTATTTATTCGTGTATCCTGCCGTATTAAGTATAGTCTATTGTTTGTATGTCTGTCTGTTATATGAATTATTTTAGGTATTGTCTTCTGACGTTCAAATAGATAACAATGTTCTTTGCTTTTATTAATAGCTATTAATTGTGAATGGGATTATGATGATGAGCTGTAATATCTCGTTTAAAATATTATCTACTGACTCGAAATCTCGTCGGGCCAAACTTAGCCTTATTCATGGTGTCGTAGAGACTCCTTCGTTTATGCCTGTTGGTACCTATGCTTCAGTCAAGGCATTGACACCTGATGAAGTTAGAGATCTTGGTGCAGATATTATCCTCAGTAATACCTTTCATCTTATGATTCGCCCTGGGGTCGACATCATTAAGGATCATGGTGGTTTACATCAGTTCATGAACTGGAGTGGTCCAATTCTTACTGATTCCGGTGGTTATCAGGTTTTCAGCTTATCTAGTTTACGTAAAATTTCTGAGGAAGGTGTGCATTTCAGATCTCCGGTCAACGGTGATCTCTTTTTTATGGGTCCGGATGAGTCGATGAATGTTCAGCGTCTGCTAGGTTCGGATATCGTTATGATATTTGATGAGTGTACCCCGTACCCAGCTCGTTTTGAACAGGCACGTTCATCCATGGAGCTGTCGCTTCGTTGGGCAAGACGTTGTAAGAATGCCCATGGCGATAACCCATCCGCCCTTTTTGGTATCGTTCAAGGTGGTATGTATGATGATCTTCGAATGCGTTCATTGGAAGGTCTGGTAGACATCGCTTTCGATGGCTATGCCATTGGCGGTCTTTCCGTGGGTGAACCTAAGCAAGATCGTTACAGAATCCTTGACCATCTCTTACCCAATATGCCGCATGACAGGCCACGCTACCTGATGGGAGTGGGTACCCCTGAAGATATCGTTGAGGCTGTTAGGCGGGGTGTCGATATGTTTGATTGTGTATTGCCGACCAGAAATGCCAGAAATGGCCATTTGTTTACCCGATTCGGAGTGGTCAAAATTCGAAACAGCCGCTACCGCTCGGATACCTGTCCTGTTGATGAACTGTGTGGTTGTTACACATGCCGCCACTATAGCCGCTCCTATCTGCATCATCTAGATCGTTGTCACGAGATCCTGGGTGCTCGGCTGAATACGATTCACAATATATATTACTACCAGGAGCTGATGTCATACTTGCGCGATGCTATCTCGAATCATCAGTTGAACGATTTTATCCATCGGTTTTATCGCCAACGGGACACAGAAGAACCATTTGTGGCATAATTAATCCTTTGTCCAGACCAACTGGATCGAACATCGCTAAGATCCGGGCTGATGGCATAGGACAGGTGTGAGAGGGCTGGAAAATTCCTTGCGCCAGGTGGCTTCAGTGGCTTCCTAGGCCCAAAGGACAGTCCCTCCTAAGAAACCCATGGGTGTGGGTTCCAGTCTGAGCATCGCTAGATACCAGGGATGAGACAGGATTCGGGACAGCGTTTGAGTGTGCTATTGATGTGTTGCAGCAAGGTTTTTTTATCCTTCGTTTAACATCCATCAAACCAATTGAACTGGATGCCACTGATGCGCTCTTCGGGCCAATAGTGTGGCTGAACTGTTCGCTGGGGCTATAGGCTGTGTCAGCCGGGGTCATATCACCCTGGCCTTGGGCGCACAGTCAGTCGATATAGGGATATAGGGATTCGTTGGCTGGCAGGGTTAGTAACACTGAAATTTGGGGCTATATCTTATGGGATTCTTTATTTCTGATGCGTTAGCCGAGGCCGCCCCTCAGGCTCAGCAACCAGGTTGGGCTGGTCTGGTACTGCCGCTTGCGGTTTTCGCTTTTTTCTATTTTTTGTTCATTTGGCCTCAACAGCGCCGTACCAGGGAACATAAAAAAATGGTCTCATCCATCGGCAAGGGGGCGGAGGTAGTGACCAACGGCGGGCTTTTGGGTCGTATAGTGGATCTTGACGAGAACTTCGTGTTACTCGAAGTTGCCGATGGCGTCCACATGCAGATCCAACGAAACGCCATTGCCAGTGTTCTTCCAAAGGGGACCTTCAAGGCAGTCAAGAAAAAGATCGCCAAGGCGGAAAAGTCACAATAATCAAGGAATAAGGGACTGAGATGCAAAACCGCTTTCCGCTATGGAAAAACCTTCTGATTATCATTGTAATACTGGTTGGAATCCTCTATGCCTTACCGAATCTGTTCGGCGAGGATCCCGCAGTACAGGTGTCACCGCTACGTGGGGCCGAAGGAGGAGAGAGTCTGCAGGTTCGAGTCAAAAAGATCCTATCGGATGCAGGGCTCTCTCCCAAAAGCGTTGAGTTGATTGAGGGCAAGCCACTGTTCAGATTCGAGACCAGCGAAGCCCAGCTGCAGGCGGCCGATCTGCTTCGTGAGGAATTGGGTGAGAGTTATGTGGTCGCCCTGAATCTTGCGCCTTCCACCCCGGAATGGTTACAGGCGATCGGTGCCAAGCCCATGTACATGGGCTTGGACCTGCGTGGTGGAGTGCATTTCCTCCTCCAGGTAGACATGGATGCTGCCATCGAACAGGCTCTGGATCGCTATCAAAGCGATGTGCGGACAGGGTTGCGGGAAGCAAAGATACGTTACCTGGCGGTAACCCGGGAAGGGGATGCGATACAGGTCAAACTCAAAACCAAAGCAGACCTGGGAAAGGCCGAGTCTGTGTTGGGCAAGGAACTTCGACGCCTCCAAGTGGTTGTGGATGAAGATAATCTGATCGCTTCTGTTTTGTTGCCAGAAAAAGAAAAAAACGAGATCAAACGTTTTGCCTTGAAACAAAATCTCACCACGCTGCGCAACCGTGTCAATGAACTGGGTGTGGCAGAACCAGTGATTCAGCAACAGGGAGAAGACAGAATCGTCGTCCAGTTGCCTGGGGTGCAGGACACAGCACGGGCCAAAGAGATCCTGGGAGCGACCGCAACCCTGGAATTCAGGCTGGTGGATACCGAGCACGACGTGCAAGCGGCTCTACAGGGGCATCCTCCCATTGGGGCCAAGCTGTATCGTGACCGCAATGGCAGGCCGGTACTGCTCAAACGCCGGGTGATAGTGACTGGTGACCAAATTGTCGATGCCTCTTCGGGTTTCGATCAGCAATCTGGTTCGCCTGCTGTCTTTGTCTCGCTCGATAGCGTTGGTGCCAAGAAAATGTCCAAGGTCACCAGGGAAAATATCGGCAAACCAATGGCCGTCGTGTTTATCGAGAACCGAATGGAGTCCAAGTTAATTGATGGAAAGACCGTCAAGGTACGCAAGCGGGTGGAGGAGGTGATCAACATCGCTACCATCCGTGGCCGTTTTGGTAAACGTTTCCAGATTACCGGGCTCGACAGTACTGAAGAAGCCAGGAATCTGGCATTGCTGCTGAGAGCAGGTGCATTGGCCGCACCTGTGGATATCGTCGAAGAGCGGACCGTTGGGCCCAGCCTGGGTCGTGACAACATCGAACGTGGTTTTATGTCGGTGATCGTCGGTTTCATCCTGGTGCTGGTTTTTACTGCCTGGTATTACAAGTTGTTCGGTCTGGTCGCCGATGTGGCGCTGTTTTTCAACCTGGTGCTTCTGATTGCATTGTTATCGATGTTGCAGGCGACCCTGACCTTGCCAGGGATAGCCGGGATCGTTCTGACGGTCGGGATGGCCGTGGATGCCAATGTGCTCATCTTTGAACGTATCCGGGAAGAGCTACGCAATGGCAACAGTCCCCAAGCCAGCATCTATGCAGGTTATGAGAAGGCATTTGGGACTATTTTCGACGCCAACATCACGACCCTGATTGCTGCGCTGGTATTGTTTAGTTTTGGTACCGGCCCCATCAAAGGATTTGCGGTGACTTTGTCGATCGGTATCATCACCTCCATGTTGACCGCTATTTTGCTGACCAGGATGATCATCAACTGGATTTACGGAAATCGCCGCGTCTCGCGGTTGGCCATTTGAGGAGAGCACATGGCACTTCATATCTCCCAACGTAATTTTGATTTCATGGGAAAACGCCACGTGGCGTTGACCGTATCGGCTATCCTGATTGTTTTGTCGTTAGGATCACTCGTTTTCCAGGGCCTCAAACTGGGATTGGACTTCACAGGAGGGACCCTGGTCGAAGTGGGTTACGCGGATCCTGTGAATCTGCCCAAGGTGCGGGAGTTATTGGCCAGTCATGGTTTCGAGGATGCGGCAGTCCAGCATTTTGGCACCTCGCGTGAAATTTTGATTCGTTTGCCTTCCAATCCTGAACTCAATTCCGCAGAACTTAGCAACAGGATTCTCGACGTGCTGCGTTCAGGAGCCGAGACGGAACCTCAACTGAGGCGAGTTGAGTTCGTAGGTCCCCAGGTAGGCGAGGAATTGACTGAAAAAGGTGGGCTGGCGATGTTGTTTGCCTTGTTTGGCATTCTGATTTATGTGGCATGGCGGTTCGAATACCGGTTTGCCCTGGGATCGATCGCTGCCCTGATTCATGACGTGATCATCACCCTGGGCTTTTTTTCCTTGAGCCGTCTGGAATTCGACCTGACTGTGTTGGCGGCGGTGCTTGCCGTCGTCGGTTATTCACTCAACGACACCATCGTCGTTTTTGATCGTATCAGAGAGAATTTCCGCCGCATGAGGCGGGGCGGTGCAGTGGACATCATCAACTCCTCGATCAATCAGACGCTGAGCCGTACCCTGATCACTTCTTTCACAACCCTGCTAGTGCTTTTGGCTTTGGCTTTTCTCGGTGGGGAAATTATCCGTAACTTCGCCCTTGCCTTGATTCTTGGGGTGGTTGTGGGTACCTATTCTTCCATCTACATTGCCAGCGCCTTCCTGCTGATTCTCAAGGTCAAACGCGAAGATTTGCTTTTACCCGAGAAGCCAGAGTCCGATGTGGATTTGTTATGAATCGGAAGCTTAGTGTCCGGCTGATCAGCGCAAAGCGTCGGTGACGAAGGGGGCTATCATCTGGCAAATGACCTGTTGAAGTTTGGGAGTGCCGGAAACGATGTTTCCTCCCTCCATATATCGATCATTGCCTGTGAAATCGCTGACGAGACCGCCGGCCTCCTGAATCAGTAGAACCCCTGCCGCCATGTCCCATGGCTGCAGGCCTATTTCCCAGAATCCGTCGAGCCGACCACAGGCTACATAGGCCAGGTCCAGCGATGCGGCACCGGCACGTCGGATACCGGCGCTGTCCTTGAACAGGGCGCGGAACATATTGAGATAAGCGTCTAAGTGTTCCTGCTGCTTGAAGGGAAATCCAGTGCCCAGCAATGATCCCATCAATGTGGTGTGGCCAGATACCCGGATGCGGCGATTATTCAGTATCGCACCCCTTCCCCGGCTTGCAGTGAAAAGTTCCTGGCGCAAGGGATCGTAGACAACCGCTTGTTCCAACTGGCCACGGTGCTGTAACGCAATGGACACTGCAAACTGAGGAAAGCCATGGAGGAAATTCGTGGTGCCATCCAACGGATCGATGATCCACAGGAATTCTTCCTTTTCAGCTTTTCCCTGCCGTCCACCTTCTTCACCCAGAAAATGATGGTCTGGATAGGCCTTACGTAGAATCTGAATGATTTCCTTTTCAGCAGCGCGGTCGACTTCGCTGACAAAATCGTTACGACCTTTGTTGTCGATGATTAAATAGTCGATATTGTCCAAGGCGCGGACGATGAGGTCACCCGCTCGCCTCGCAGCGCGGGTGGCGATATTGAGCATAGGATGCATAGAAGAAACTAGTTGGCCTGATGAAATAAACTAGTATACCGGTTTTCTGCTAAAATCCGCTAACTTCGATGACGCCGTCTATGGAATTGACAGCCAGAATGACGGTAGTGGTGGCTAGGCGTTACCGAGCATGTATGTTCTTTGGTTGAGGAAAAACTATCTTGCCCCAGATTCGTATCGTATTGGTGGAGACCAGTCATCCCGGTAATATCGGTGCCACTGCCCGGGCCATGAAAAATATGGGCCTTTTCGAGTTGGCACTTGTGTCCCCGAAGTACTTCCCCCATGCGGATGCAACCGCCCGTTCCGCCGGGGCCGACGATGTACTGGGACGTGCCAGGGTGTTTTCTTCTCTTCAGGCAGCCGTATCCGACTGTCATCTGGTGGTCGGCGCCAGTGCCCGCCAACGGGCGATCCAGTGGCCTCTTTGGACAGCGAAAGAATGCGCAGCCAGAGTCTGGCAGGAGCCGCCCACCACCAGAGTGGCGCTGGTTTTCGGGCGTGAACGTTCGGGCCTGAGCAATGATGAACTGGACCTGTGTCATTTTGGACTTCATATCCCAAGCAACCCGGAATACAGTTCCCTCAATGTGGCAGCGGCAGTGCAGATCGTGGTTTATGAACTCCACATGGCCCGACAGGACAGACCCATGGCCGCAGCGGAGGCCGGTGAACTGGCCAATCAAGCCCAGCTGGAATCTTTTTATGCCCATTTGCAGCAGACCCTGAACGACATCGGATTCCTTCATTCCAGCAAGCAAGCGCCATCGATCATGCGTCGTCTGCGTCGTTTGTTTGGAAGGATCCGTTTGGAAAAGCGGGAAGTGGACATCCTGAGAGGTGTTTTGAGTTGTGCCCAGCGTCAGACGGGAAACGGAAGAACGTGTTGAACTGTACACGCAACCTGTTGGGGCGGATGCGGGAGGATGTGGCGTGTGTGTTCGAGCGGGATCCTGCGGCCCGCAACTGGCTGGAAGTGGTCACGGCGTATCCCGGCATCCATGCGGTATGGTTCCACCGCTTCAGCCATTGCCTGTGGAAGCATGGTTTTTACTGGCTGGCCCGTTTCCTTTCCCATATTGTCAGGTGGTTGACAGGGATCGAGATCCATCCCGGGGCGCAGTTGGGTCGACGTATCTTCATCGATCATGGCTTGGGAGTCGTCATCGGCGAAACAGCCACTATCGGCGATGACTGTACCTTGTACCATGGGGTGACGCTTGGCGGGACCAGTTGGAAGAAGGGTAAGCGACATCCCTCTTTGGGCAAAGGGGTGGTCGTCGGAGCTGGTGCCAAAATCCTCGGTCCAATCCAAGTGGGCGATAATGCCAGAATCGGTTCCAATTCCGTGGTGCTCAAGGATGTACCGGAAGGCGCCACGGTGGTTGGCATTCCCGGCCATGTGATCGACAAGGCCGGAGCTGCCCACAAGGCCGCTATTGCCAAGCAGTTGGGCTTTGATGCCTATGGATTGGCACCAGATATGCCCGATCCAGTGGCCTACGCCATCAATCACATGTTGGAACATATCCAGGCACTGGACCGCCAAGTCGAAGAGCTGAGAGTCGCATTGCATCAAGCAGGTGTGGAGCTTCCGGAAATACCCCTGCCGCCATTGGATGCCTGCGAATTGCGAGACAGTGACAAGCAAGAAAATGGAATAGCGTGCCAGAAAGAGCCCAAGGAATAAATTGACTGTTTTTGTGGGAATTAGTAAAGTGTTTTTCTCTCCAAACAGTTGGTGAAAAACCAGGAATTGCTGTGCGATTAACGACCAAGGGCCGTTATGCGGTCACCGCGATGCTGGACTTGGCCTACCATAGCGGGCAAAGGCCTGTGGCCTTGACTGATATCGCCAAGCGCCAGGATATTTCTCTTTCTTATCTGGAACAGTTGTTTGCCAAGTTGCGTCGAGCTGGGATGGTGAGCGGTGTCCGGGGACCGGGGGGAGGCTATCAGTTGAGCCGGCCAGCCGGTAAAATCAATATTGCGGATATCATCACCGCGGTGGATGAGAGCGTGGATTCCACCCGTTGCGGTGGAAAGGGTAATTGTCAGAACAATCAGCCCTGCCTCACCCATGAATTATGGATGGGGCTGAGCGAACAGATTCACAATTATTTGTCCGGCATCAGTCTGGCCGATCTTTTGGCGCAAAGCGGGGTTCAGGCAGTCGCCAACCGTCAGGAAAAGGAAGTTCAAATGAGCGTCGAGGGTAGTCTTCCCAATTGAGATGATCTATCTGGATCACAATTCCACCACACCTTTGGACGATCGTGTGGTGGAAGCTATGCAGCCTTTTTTATCACGCTATTATGGCAACCCTTCTGCCCTTCATCGCTTAGGGCGCTTGACACGGGATGCGCTCGAGCATGCCAGGTCTCAGGTGGCCTCCCTGGTAGGGGTGCAGCCCAACCAAGTGATATTCACCAGCGGCGGAACCGAGGCCAACAACCTCGCCCTGCAGGGGTGGTGTCTTGCCCACCCTCAAGGGGAACTGGCGGTCAGCTCAATCGAGCATCCATCGGTATTGCAGACCGCTGAGTTTCTGGCTACGCGCAATGTCAGGGTGCAGTGGCTGGACGTGGATGAACTGGGCCGGGTCAAACCTGATTCCCTTGATGAATGGTTGCAGCATTGCCCGTTCGGTCTGATCAGCTGCATGATGGCAAACAATGAAACAGGAGTCATTCAGCCAGTGGGCGAGCTGGTTGGAATGATTGACGGGCAAAATATCGTCTTCCATACCGACGCCGTTCAGGCAGCCGGACGCATGGAACTGGATTTTCCTGCACTGGGTGTGCATTTGATGAGTCTTTCCGCCCATAAGATCCATGGTCCCAAGGGAACAGGGGCGTTGATTATGGACCGCTCATTGGCTTTGGAGCCTTTACTGTATGGTGGTGGTCAGGAATGGGGATTGCGCGGCGGGACTGAGAATGTGGCTGGAATCGTCGGTTTCGGCAAGGCAGCAGAACTGGCTCAGATTGAAAGAGCGACACTTGTTCGGGATGTGTTGAAGTTACGTCAAGTCCTTGAGACTGGGCTGGAAAAGATTCCGGGAGTGACGGTCATCGCCAAAATGGTGAATCGGTTGCCCAACACAGTTCAGTTGGCCATTCCGGCCATGGATGGGGAAATGTTAGTGATGGCCCTGGATAGGGAAAAAATTGCCGTGTCCAGTGGTTCGGCGTGTGCCAGTGGCAAAACTGGGCCCAGCCATGTCCTGACGGCCATGGGGATGGAGCCCGATCTGGCCAGGGGAGTCATTCGCGTCAGTCTTGGCAAAGACAATTCTGTCGAGGATATCGAACGATTCCTGATCGCATTGAAAAATATCCTTGGCTCCTGAGGATACTTGGACAAATAGAGGTGTTCTACTATGGCAATACAATTGACTGACAGGGCTGCATCACAAATCCGCAAGCAATTGACCAGGCGGGGCAGTGGAATAGGGTTGCGTTTGAGCGTGAAACAAGCTGGCTGTTCGGGATATGCTTATGTCATCGATTTCGCGGATCAGATCGAGCCCAAAGATGTCGTGTTTGAAAGCCAAGGCGTCAAGATAGTGATCCAACGTGATCATCTGGAATATCTGGATGAGGTTGAGGTGGACTACCGCCGCGAAGGTCTGAATGAGGCCTTCCAGTTTCACAACCCCAAGGCCAAGGGAACCTGTGGCTGTGGAGAAAGTTTCTCCGTATGAATCTGTCCCTGCGGGCACGCCTGTATTGGATGCTTGCGGCACTCATGGGTCTTATCCTGGGCGTGGGGACGGTGGCGCTCATCTACCATTCCCGCATTTCTGTACAAGCCGAAATTGTTTCCAGTCTGACCCTGGCCCGGCAGCTATTGAGTCAGTCTGCCACGGACGATGACAGCCTCAATGCCATGCTGGAGCACTTGGCAGCTACCCGACATTTGCGCTTGAAAGGAGAATCCACCACCGTCCGGGCCCCTGCCTGGTTTATCTGGTGGGTTTCTCCACCAGCAGGGAAACTGACTCAGCAGTTGGGTACACGCCGGCTCAGCATTGAAGCCGATCCCGGCGATGAGATTTCCGAAGCCTGGGAGGAGACCCGCTTTTTTTTCCTCTGCCTGTTGGCACTTGCCACAGGTAGCGGCTTAGTGATCCATTTGTTGTTGGGACGGGCCTTTCGTCCATTGCCTGAAATCCTGGAGGCACTGGAAGGCGTCAAGCAGGGGAAGTATGATGTCCGCCTGAGGATCCAGGATCCCCCAGAATTACGTTGTCTGGCCGAAGCCTTCAATCACATGGCCGCAGCGCTGGAAAAAACCTGGGCCGAAAACCGTCGCTTGACCCGCCGCCTCCTGGCTATCCAGGAAAATGAACGTCGTGTGTTAGCCCGGGAATTACATGATGAGATCGGTCAGTCTCTCAGCGCTCTCAAAGCTTTGTCACGAGTTAACGGTGATGAGCGGATGGCCGATATCTGTGATCGTGCCCTGGTCGCCCTTCAGGATCTGCTCCAATCCCTTCATCCCGTGGCCCTCGAAGATCTCGGGCTGACAGCGGCATTGGATATCCTGGTTGAGGATTTCAACCACAGCCACCCTCAACTTGTACTGCATTGGCAGTGTGATCCGTTGCCGGTGTTGCCGACTGAAGCAACGATTCATTTGTACCGCATTGTCCAGGAGTCACTTCACAACATCACCCGTCATGCCTACGCACGAGAGGTTTGTCTGTCGTTGAAGTTGCATGACCAAAAACTGCTGCTGGTTGTGAGTGATGATGGGCGGGGATTTGATTCGGATTGGGTGCGCCGCGGTCTTGGATTGATGGGGATGGCCGAACGTGCTGCTGAAATGGGAGGTGCCCTGAAGCTGGATACGGCGCCTGACCGGGGGTGTCGGATACATGTGCAGGTGCCTTTATGATCCGCGTGCTGTTGGTGGATGATCATGCCGTGGTTCGTGCCGGGTTCCGCCTGCTGTTGGAGAGCAAGGGGGTGGAGGTCGTGGCGGAGGCCGATTGTGCCGAGGCAGCCTGTCAACTGTATCTGAAAGTGGCGCCCGATGTGGTAGTGATGGATCTTTCCCTGCCAGGGATCGGAGGTCTCGATGGGATCCGCCGACTCCTTGCGCGTGATTCCGGGGCCCGTATTCTGGTATACAGTATCCATGAGGAAAGTGTGTATGTGCGTCATGCGCTAGCGGCCGGTGCATGTGGCTATCTCAGTAAGCGCAGCGCACCGGAAATCCTGGGGGCTGCCCTGGCAGCGGTGATGGCCGGAGAAAGCTATGTGGAAGCCGCCCTGGCGGAGACCTTGGGCCGTGAGTCCTCCCCCCTCGAATCCTTGTCCCCTCGTGAGTTTGAGGTTTTCCATAGGGTGGCGGCTGGTCAGACCACCAGTGAAGTATCCAAGTGCCTGAAGCTCAGTGACAAAACCGTGGCCAATTACCTCACCAGCATCAAGACTAAACTCGGGGCACGTACGCTGGCTGATCTGGCGCGCCTGGCTTTCCGCTATCATCTGCTCTGATACGGGAAAAACTCCCATTTTCCTGGGGAGCAATACTCCTTATCATTCCCCCCAATAATTCAACAAGGGGGAACGACGATGAAAGCAGCCTTTCTGGTGCCTGGGTTGCTGATCACGACCACGGTGCTGGCAGCAGAAACTGCAGTGGAACTGGAGAACATGGAAGTAATCGGCACAACGCCATTATCAGGGGAGGGGGTTCCCTTGGATCGGTTGCCTTCGAATATCCAGACGGCCACGGGTGACAATCTGGAAAACACCCAAAGTTTTTCCATCGGTGATTATATGCGTAATCAAATGGGTGGCATATCAGTCAACGATGCCCAGAACAATCCTTTCCAGCCGGACATCCAATATCGTGGATTCACCGCCTCTCCCCTGTTGGGGCTTCCTCAGGGTCTGACTGTCTATTTCAATGGAGTGCGCTTCAATGAGCCTTTCGGAGATACGATCAACTGGGACCTGATTCCAGAGGGTGCGATTGATCATATGGCGCTCCATCCAGGCTCCGATCCTGTATTTGGGCTGAATACCCTGGGAGGAGCTATCGTGATTCGCAGCAAAACCGGCTTTTCCTATCCCCGCCATCAATTGGAAGGCTATGCCGGGTCTTGGGGGCGGCAAAATGAGGAGCTCTCCAGCGGCTGGAATAATGGTACCGTTGGTTACTTCCTGCATTTTCGCCATTTCGAGGAAGATGGATGGCGGGATTTCTCTCCCTCTCATGTCCGCCAGGCTTTCGGGGTGTTCAGTTGGCGTAACCAAAAGGGGGAACTGAATCTGACTCTGTCAGGCGATAATAATGACCTGACTGGAAACGGGGCAGTACCCATTCAGCTCTACCGCCAGAAGGATGACGCCATTTTTACTCATCCTGATGACACCTCTAATAAGATGTTGTTCAGTAATCTGGATGGCAACTACTGGCTCAATGATGACGTTCAACTGTCTGTAAATGCCTATTATCGTTACAACGAGATCGAAACCCTCAATGGTGATAATACCGATTTCGGGGAATGCGCTCCTCCCGACGCTGGTTTCATGTGCGATGATCAGGGGAGAAAAATCAAGGATGTCTCTGGCAATGACATCATCGCTTCAGCAGCCGTGGAGTCGGCCACACTCAATAGCAGCAAGACACGTCAGCGGGGGTATGGAACGACTGTCCAGGCATCTTGGTTGCGGGATCTGTTCGGCCTCGAGAACCGCCTAGTCACTGGTTTCAGTTTTGATCAGGCCCAGATCCGCTTCAAGTTCGATACCGAACTGGGACGATTGACCGCAAGCCGTGGCGCTGATGGGAGTGGCATCCTGGTCGGTGAGCCCCGGGTACGTCTTGACAGCCAAGTTACCCATTACGGCGCGTTTTTTAGCGAACAGCTGACACCATTCGAAGAACTGACGCTCACAGTTTCAGGCCGTTTCAATTCCTCCCGGATCCGCTTGAACGACAAATCGGGTGAAGAGCTTGAAGGCCGTCACCACTTCCATC
>CAYUPV010000049.1:0-15858 GCA_964445885.1 uncultured Methylococcales bacterium | reverse complement strand
GACTTTCATGCTCTTGGGTGAAAAAAGATTTCATGAACGTTACCGTGAAAGATTCGTGTGGGCAGGGAGCAGGGAAGTGGTTCTTTCATTCCTCGGGGTGATGGCTGGTGTCTTCATGTGTGTTACCTTGTCAGTGCCGCCAGGTTCTGCCGACGGTAGATGGCCAGGATCTTGTCGGCATAGTCCGGGTCGGTGGCATAACCTGCCTGCTGCAGGGCTTTGAGGTATTTCTCAGGATCATCGCTGTGATGCAGGGCCTCTGCATAACGGGGTTTCTGTATCAATTTGGCATAATCCTCGAAACTCTGGCGGTAATCCTCGTAGGAACGGAAATCCGCATGTCTTCTGACGGCGATTCCGTCCATGTATTCGAGCGTGCTTACCTTAACCCTTTCTGCTTCCCAGTGGCGCCCTGCTTTGATATTGAAGAGGTTGTGGCTGCTACGGCCATCTGGATGAAGGATGATCTTCTTTCCCCAGCCGGTTTCAAGGGCGGCCTGGGCCAATAGTAGTTTAGGGTCGATACCGATTCGGGAGGCTGCCTGTTGGGCCTCCGGCAAAAGGGTACGGACGAAATGCTGCGGACCTTCGAATTGGGCTGCAGATTTGGAATTCACACTGTTGCCAGACGGGGCGGAGGCGTTTTTGGTGGCGGCTTGCTGGATTGCGAAATTTCCTGTTCCCATGGCGGGACCTTGGTGTTGCGCAGAGGGAGGGAGCGAGCTGGCAGTCTTATCTGTCCGTGTGGTGACTTTAGGACTGATGTCAGGGGATGCCGGCTGTGAAACCTTGGTTGATGATCGGTAGTCGCTCAAGGGCCGTGGTTTGGCCTGTGATTCAGTCTGTCCACCCAACTGCCGGACGATCAGGTCGGCAATACCTATGCTGCCGCCTTCGGAGAGATGCAGTGCCAGTTGCTGGTCGTGCATTTCCTGGTAAAAGCGGCTGCGGTCGTTGTCGAAGATCGGATCACCCGGGCTGGCCTGACGCATTTGCTTGAGCACCATCTGTAGGAACATGGCTTCGAACTGTTTGGCGACTTCCTTGAGGGCGGCGTCACCACCCTGTTTGGACTTGCGCTTCAACTCGGCCAAATGGGAAAAATCAGTGTAGATATCGGCTGATGTCTGCATATCTTTACTTTTAACCCGAATATTGCATCAGTATCCCGGATGATGGCGCGGGACAGGTGCGGCTGGACGCCGGGTTGAGGGAAACCCAAGTCCAGACGTGCCTGGACAAGCCAGGGCCGGGATAGGAATCGGGCCGGGGGTAAATTGTGTCACGGAGTTTTTCTTGAAAAACAGCATTGTTCAATTACATATCAATAAGTAATTCAAAGGCCCGAGTCCGGCTGGTGCAATATTCGGGTTAGATCACGATCAGTTCTGCCTGCAGGGCGCCGGCGCTCTTGAGTGCCTCCAAAATGGCTACCAGATCGGAGGGGGCGGCGCCGACTTGGTTGACGGCTCGGACCAGTTCCTCCAGCGAGACCCCGGGATCGAACACGAACATGTGCCGCCCCTCTTCCTCCACGGTAATGTCGGATTGTGGCACCACTTGGGTAGTGCCTTGGGCAAAAGGTCCAGGTTGGCTGACTTTCGGGTTTTCCCGAATGGTGACTACCAGTTTGCCGTGGGAAACTGCTGCCGGCCTGACCATGACGTGCTGGCTGATGACCACGGTGCCGGTACGGGCATTCACGATGACCCTGGCTGCAGATTCCCCGGGATGGACAGTCATGTTCTCGATCATCGAGACGAAAGTGACTTTCTGTGCCGGGTCGATGGGTGCGCTCACCTGTATGGAGGCACTGTCCAGGGGTTTGGCGGTACCCGGGCCGAGCACCCGGTTGATCGCCTGGGCGATACGCTGGGTGGTGGTGAAATCGGGATTGTGAAGGTTAAGGGTCAGATATCTGGCAGTGCTGAAGGGGGAGGGTATGGCCCTTTCCACCGTGGCTCCGTTGGGAATCCTGCCCGCGCTGGGAATGTTGATGGTGATGTTGGATCCGTCCTGGCCGCTGGCGGTGAGTCCTCCGACAATCAGGTTGCCCTGGGCGATGGCGTAGACCTGGCCGTCGATGCCCTTGAGTGGTGTCATCAGCAATGAGCCGCCACGCAGACTTTTGGCATCGCCAATGGAGGAAATGTTGACGTCTATGCTCTGTCCAGGCTTGGCGAAGGGGGGCAGGACCGCATGCACGGTGACCGCCGCCACGTTCTTGGATTTTGGCCGGAAACCGGGTGGCAGGGTGAGCCCCATCCTGGCGAGCATATTGCGCAGCGTCTGACCGGTGAATTTGGTTTTGTCGCCGGTGCCGTTGAGGCCCACCACCAGGCCGTAACCGATCAATTGGTTGTCGCGTACGCCGGCGATGCTCGCCAGGTCCTTGATCCTTTCAGCGTTCGCAGAGAGAGGAAAGCTCAGGCAAACGAGACACAGCACAATCGTTGTTTTGGCGTTCATGTGGACAATTCAGAAAGGAAAGAACATGCTGTTGAAGAACCGGGTCAACCAGCCCACTTCCTTGGCGTCTGCCATGGCCCCTTCACCGGTGTACATCATGGTGGCATCGGCGACCTTGGTGGAGGGGACGGAATTGCCGGCATCGATATCCACCGGCCGAACGATACCGGCGAGACGAACGTATTCGTGGCCATCGTTGATGGTCAGGCGCTTCTCCCCCTGCACCCGCAGATTACCGTTGGGTAGCACCTCCACCACGGTGACCGTGACGGTTCCCTTGAGTTTATTGCTCTGGGTACTCGACCCTTCGCCTTTGTAATTCTTCTTGGCAATCGCCTTGCTTTCCCAATCCATCCCCAGCAGCTTCGATTGCCCTAGAAGGATGGGGGCGGAAGCGGAAATGCTGTTTTGTTTCTTGATTTCCAGATCGGCATCCTTGGCGGCATCAGTCTCTTCCACCAGCCGGATAGTCAGGATATCCCCCACCCGATGGGCAGTCAGGTTCTCGAACAGGCGCATGTCATTGTGGACCTGGTAAATGCTACCGGTCGGATGTAATGGCGGTGGTTGATAGGGAGGCGTGGCCGGTGCGAAGGCGGCGTTGTGGCGCGGCATCGATTCAGGCAGGGTGGTGCATCCGGTGAGAACCGCGATGGCAATCGATGTGATCAGCACAAGGTAAAAATACCTTCTATCTCTGCCTCGCTGTAGTGAAAAAATGAGCTCCATCCTATTACCCCTACAGGTTGTTGGTCACGAAGGCCAGCATCTGATCAGCGGTGGAGATGGCCTTGGAATTCATCTCGTAGGCCCTTTGGGTTTCGATCATGTTAACCATTTCCTCGACCACATTGACATTGGAAGTTTCCAGAGAGTGTTGTTCCAATGCTCCGCGTTCATCTTCCGCTGGATTGCCTATGGTGGGGGCGCCACTGGCAACCGACTCGCGGAACAGGTTTTCGCCGATGGGCTCCAGACCGGTGGGGTTGATGAAATCAGCCAACTGTATCTGGCCGATCTGTTGGGGGGTTGGATTGCCCGGCTGGGTGACCGAAACGATGCCATCGTTACTGATGCTGATGCTGGTGGCATCAGAAGGAATGGTGATCGCAGGTTCCAGAAAATAACCGTTGTTGGTCACCATTTGACCATCGGCGCTCATCTTGAATGAGCCGTTGCGGGTATAGGCGATGTCGCCATTGGGCATCAGGATCTGGAAGAAACCTCTGCCGCTGATGGCCATGTCCAGGGCGTTGCCGGTCTGAACCACGTTGCCCTGGGTGTGGATCTTCTCCGTGGACACGACCTTGACCCCGGTGCCCAGTTGCAGCCCCGAGGGCAGTTCCGTGTTCGCGCTGGATTGGGCACCCACTTGGCGGACGTTCTGGTAAAGCAGGTCTTCGAATTGTGCCCGGCCCTTCTTGAAGCCGACCGTATTCACGTTGGCCAGGTTGTTAGAGATCACCGCCATACGGGTCTGTTGGGCGTCGAGGCCGGTCTTGGCCACCCAGAGTGCTCGGTCTGTCATGATTCAGTCTCCTATCCCATGCGTAATAGTTGTGCGGAGGCGTTGGCATCATCCTGTGTGGTCTTCATCATCTTGACCTGGAGTTCGTAGCGACGTGCCAGCTCGATCATATCCACCAGGGCTTCAACGGTATTGACGTTGCTTCCTTCCAGGGCGCCGGATACCAGCGTCACTTGTGCATCGGCCTGGGCAATGCCGTCCCCCTTGAGATGAATCAGCCCGTCCTCTCCCTTTTGCAGTTGTCCGGGGTCGGGACGGACCAGTTTGATCCGGTCCACCACTGCCAGGACATCGGGTTTCTCGCCCAATGGAACGACACTGATGGTGCCGTCATTGGCGATATCGATCTTTTGTGCCGGTGGAATGGCGATAGGACCGTTCTCCCCCAGGATCAACAATCCATTGCCAGTTTGCAGTAATCCTTCCGGGGAGATCCGAAGATCTCCCCGGCGGGTCAAGGCTTCGCTGCCCTCTGCCGTCTGGACCGCCATCCAGCCTTTACCATCGATGGCCACGTCCAAGTCCCGGCCTGTGGTCTGGGTCGGGCCCTGACTCACATCCGTGGCTGGACGTTCATTCAGGGCATAGATACGGCTGGGATAGCCGGGGCCAAAGACAGGCATGCTGCGGAATCTCTCCAGGTCGGCTTTGAACGCCGTGGAATTGACGTTGGCCAGATTATTGCTGACGGTGGCTTGGGCCTGGAGGGTCTCCTTGGCCCCGCTCATGACGACGTAAAGACTACGATCCATGGGTCATCTCCCTTAGCGCAGGTTCAGCAGGGTCTGGATGACCTGGTCTTCGGTGGAAATTGTCTGTGCATTGGCCTGGTAACTCTGCTGGGCCACGATGAGGCGCACCAGTTGTTTGGACAGGTCCACGTTGGAGGCTTCCAGGGCGCCGGATTGCACGGTTCCCAGATTGTTCTCTCCTGGAGCGCCCAACAGTTTTTCCCCCGACGTACTGCTTTCCGCCCAGGTGGTATTCCCCAGGTTTATCAGTCCCTGTTCGTTCGGAAAACGGGCCAGAGTGATCTGTCCCATTTTTTCGGCGTTGCCGTTACTGAAGCGGGCAAACAGAACGCCTTTGTCGTTGATTTCCAGGCCGGTGAAATCACCAGGGGGGAAACCGTTCTGGCTCATGGCATTGATGCTGAAATCGCTGTTGAACTGGGTGGAATCCGCGAAGTTGTAAGTGATATTGAGAGGATCGGCTCCGGCGATTGTGTAAGGGCCATAGGTAGCCTTGGTGCTGCCAGCCACTCCTCCCACACTGACCAAAGCACCATTGGTATTGAATTGGAGAAGTGTGGGTGAGCCCGGTGGTGTCAGTGCGTTGGATGGTGCAGTACCATCGATGTATTGATAGACGTCCCAATTATTGGGTGTGGCTGGGTTCTGGGTCACGAAATACGAAGTGAGGGTGTGGGGATTGCCGAGGGAATCGTAAACCGTCACTGAAGTGGCCTTGTTGTAAGTCTCAGGCGCGGTCGGGTCAAACGGGGTCAGGGCAGGAGTCGTGTCGGCAGCATCAAGGTTGACGTTGAGTTTTACGTCGCTCGTTGCCTGGGGTTTTCCCTTGTTGGTTTCTATTTTCAGCCCGCCTTGAGAAAAATCCGCTCGAAATCCGAATAGATATTTGCCCTGATCGTCGACGATGAATCCGTCCTTATCCAGTTTAAAAGCGCCGTTGCGGGTAAAGGCGGTGGGAGCTCCATCGGGATTGTCGCTGAGGGAGAAGAATCCACGGCCGCTGATGGCGATATCCAGCACGTTTTCCGTGAACTCCAGGTTGCCCTGGGAATGGATTTGCGCCACATCGGTGACGCGGACCCCACTGCCTGGGGTGGTCTTGCCGGAACCGAAGAAGCTGGAGGCATAGACATCGGCGAACTCGGTGCGTGACTTTTTGAACCCCGCCGTATTGGCATTGGCGATATTGTTGCCGGTCGTCTGTAGATCACTTGAGGCGGCATTGAGTCCGCTGAGTGCTGTGTTGAATGACATAAAGTTTTCCTCCGATTAGAGAATTTGTTCGATGTCCTTGAAATCGACGCTTCCAAGTCCTTGCAGATCCACTCTCAGGCCAACTCCCCCCTTGGACGAGGAGACGCTTTCCACGGGCGCAACGACCAGGGTGCTCAAGGCCCGATTTTCACCATTGACCATGCCTTCGGCCTGAACTCGATAGGACCCGGGATCGGCATAGGTGCCATCGTTCTTCACTCCATCCCAGTTGAAAGACGTCAGTCCGCTTTCCTGGGGGCCCAGTTCCAACGTTCGGATCGTTGCCCCGCTGGGATCGATGATCTTGACCAAGACCGCAGTGGCAGGCTCGTTCAACTTCACCGCGCCTTGCAGTTCTCCACCCGAAGCAAGGGTGGCCTGATTGCCCTGCACCAGTACCCGGCGTCCCACCAGATTGGCTGCTTGCAGGGTCTGGTCGGAACCGATGGCATGGGCGAAGTCGGCAAAGGATTTCTGCAGTGCCTGGATGCCGGATACTGTTCCGAACTGGGCCATCTGGGTGAGGAATTCGGTGTTTTCCATGGGTTTGAGGGGATTTTGATGGGTCATCTGGGTGGTCATCAGTTTCAGGAAATCCCCCTGGCCCAGTTTGTTGCGACTGGATTGATTGGTCTGAGGTCTGGCCAGTCCCAGTTCCTGTAGGCGGTTGACGTTCATGGTTTATTGTCCCATCCGTAAGGTTTGCAACATCATGTTCTTGGCAGTGTTGAGCACCTCGATATTGTTCTGATAAGAACGCGAGGCAGAAATCATGTTGGCCATTTCTTCCATCGTATTGACGTTGGGTTTGAAGATATAGCCGTCTTTATTGGCCATCGGGTGATTGGGAGCATATTCCATCTGTAACGGGGCTGGACTCTCCACCACTCCAAGGACCTTGACCTCAGCGGTGGTTCCATTCACCCGATCCAATGTATTTTGTAATTCAGCGGCAAAGACCGGCTGGCGGGATTTATAGGTCTGTTCGATGCTACTGCTGACGCTGTCTGCATTGGCCAGATTGCTGGCGGTCAGGTTCAGGCGGAGCATCTGGGCATTCATTCCGGAACCGGCAACGTCAAAAATTTTGAAACCGGACATGATCTATTCCCCCCTCAACGCCAACATCAAACCGGAAATCGTGCCGTTGATGAAACGCAGACTGGCTTGATACTGCAGCACATTCTCGGTGAATTTGGCCTGCTCGATATGCTCTTCCACAGTATTGCCATCCAGGCTGGCCTGTTGTGGAATGCGGTAAAGCAGACGCTCATCCGTGGGACCGGGATTGCCCTGGATATGGCCTGCCTTTGTGGTCTGCAATGGAATGGTCGGCGGGTTGGATTCACGCAGGAGTTTGTCGATATCGAAGTCCCGCGCTTTGTATCCTGGGGTATCCGCATTGGCCAGGTTGGAAGCCAGAACTTCCGTTCTCCGGGCCCGCAGTTGTAATGCCTGTGGATGAAGGCCTAAGGCGTTATCGAAACTGATTTTCATGGTGCAGCCTGAATGATTGAAATGTCACATTCTCAATCAAGCATATGCTGTGCCATTTATTAAAACTATTTTAAATCAGTGAGCTATGTGTTTAGAACAAAGGAAATCGGTAGGAGATGCGGCAATTTTCTGCCGTCGGTGACATTTTTCAGTCTATCGCGGGACGCTGGTAAAAGTGCACGCCAGCTATATTTTCCGCGATCAGGCCATTGAGACCGGAAGGCATGGTTTCGGTACTGCCCAGCAAAAGTATACCTCCTGGTTGCAAGGCCGTTGCCATTCGCCTGAGAATATCTGACTTGATTTCAGGGGAGAAGTAAATGAGTACATTGCGACAGAAAATCAGGTCGAACTTTCCCAGCGCATCGTAGGGCTTGAGTAGATTGAATTGCTGAAATTTAACCAGTTCACAGATTTCCGGTTTCAGCTTCCAGCCTTCTTCATAAGGCAGAAAGTATCTTTGCCTGACTGGGTCGGGTAATCCCCGGGATAGAGCTATATCCGAATAGATTGCCTGATTGCCGGTATCCAGGGCCTTTTGTGACAGGTCTGTTCCAATGATGCTCAGTTTAGCCTTTGGAATGTCACCGTTGCGGATGGCATCAAGGGCGCACATGGCGATGGAATAAGGTTCCTGACCGGTGGAACAAGCTGCTGACCAGATCCGCAGGGTTCGGAATCGTTGGCAGGCCAACTTTGGCAGGATGTGATTTCGGAGTAGCTTGAAGTGTTTGGGGTCACGAAACCAGAAGGTCTCATTGGTGGTCAAGGTATCGATGATCAAGGTGCGAACGGAAGAAGTCAGTGAACCATGGATCAGGGTCTGGATCATTTCGCTGACACTGGCGCAACCACTTTCCTGCAAAATGCTGCCAAGGCGACTTTGTACCAGATAGCGCTTGTTTTCGGTCAGGAAGATACCACTATGCTGCTTTAGGAAGTCTTGTAAGGCATGAAAATCCCTTAGGCAAAGCGTCCGGTGAACAGCACGGTCTCTCGAATGTTGAAACAGAGAAGTGGCACTGTTCTTACTTCCCATGATCAAGCTGCTTGCGGCTTGACATGAGTTTTCAGTCGCTCCTGAACAGCCGATGCCAATTCATCCGGAGCAAACTTGGCGAGAAAACGGTTGGCGCCTACTTTTTCCACCATGTTTTGATTGAATACACCACTCAGTGAAGTATGCAAAAGGATATAGAGATTCTTCAGGTCTTCGTTGTCGCGGATTTTGGTGGTCAGGGTATAGCCATCCATCTTCGGCATTTCGATATCTGAAATGACCATGGTAAGGAATCGGGAAAGGTCTTTGCCCTCGTCGACCCATCCGCGCAAGATCCGGTAGGCATCCTCGCCATCCTGGGCAAGAGTACATGCCACCCCCAGTTGCTCAAGCACCCTTTTGACCTGATTCCGTGCCACCCTCGAATCGTCCACCACCAGGATGTGCTGTTCCCCGGTTGCAAATGACTCATCGATGACACCCTCGGAGATCTCTTCACTGGATCCGGTAATCTCCTTCATGATTTTTTCCACATCGATGACTTCGATCAGTTCACCTTCGAACTCGGTGACAGCGGTTAAATAACTGTCCTTGCCTGTGCCTTTCGGCGGAGGCTGTATCTGCTCCCATCCCATATTGATGATGCGATCGACGCCACCCACGAGGAAGCCTTGAACCGAACGATTGTATTCGCTGATGATGGCATATCCAGAACCGTCATGTGGCAATGACTTGCCGCCGATCCCCAGTGAAAGATCCAGAATGGGAATGGTGCGTCCGCGAAGATGGGCGACTCCACACATGACTGGATGCGAGTCGGGAATCTGGGTCAGGCGGGGGCAACTGATGACCTCCTGAACTTTGAACACATTGATGCCGAAGCGCTGCTTTCCCTGTAACCGAAAGAGCAACAGTTCGAGACGATTGTGTCCTGCAAGCTGGGTACGTTGATCGACTTCTGCGAGTATGCTCGACATCAATAGTTCTCCACCTCAAGGTTTTTTTCCTGTATCGGCCACCCGGGTGAATTCTTTACTTGGCGAAAGATTCGCCTGAAAGCCCGATGTCAGTATACCGGTCCGACTTTCGATCGAAAGCCACCAATGATTTTAGATTGGCATTGCTTTTGCCTATATGTCTGTGGATCGGAAAAAAAGGTAATTGCTGTGAAAATATGGTCTTCAACCAGTCTTTGGTTTCTATGTGTCTTGTATGCTTTGGTCGCTGATGCTGAGACCCAGTCGCTGGATGAGATAAGGCAGGCGATCTCCAATCATCTCGTGTCAATTCTTCAACGGGAAGCCCGGGATTTTGACGTGCAGGTGGCCTCGCTCGATCCGCGGCTGAACTTGCCCCGTTGTACAGACCCCTTGACGATCAGGACGATGCGGGAAAAAACACCGGTTGGCGACGTTTCCGTCAGAGTGCGTTGCCATGGTGAACATCCCTGGACCATTTATGCCAAGGCGCATGTCAGCCTGTTCCGGAAGGTACTGGTAACGACCCGGCCTTTACCCAAAGGAGCCATGTTGACCGCGGACTCTGTGGCGTTGCAACGGATGGATATCGCCTCGCTGAGGCAGGGCTTTGTCGAGCGTCCCGATGTTGTCCTCGGTCGATATCTCAAACGTCGCCTTCCTGCAGGCTATGTCCTCACCCTACACTTGATGGTGATGGCCAAAGTGATACACAAAGGTGAGGCAGTGACAATCCGGGCCCACTCCGGGGCTTTGGATGTACGGATGGGAGGCCACGCCCTGATGGATGGGGAGAAAGGGCAGCGAATTCGGGTGCGGAACGACCGTTCGAAGCGCCTGGTGGAGGCAGTCGTCTATGGCCCTGGTGATGTAAGAGTGCTTTTTTGACTAAACTTTTAAGGCAGGAGACCGATTAGCTTCCATAGGAAGAGTTTAAATGAGGACATTACGATGAGTATCGACTTGCGATCCGTCACTGGCAAGGCGGTCGATCCGACAGCAAAACCTTCGGCATCCCGTAAGCAGGCTCGCCCACAAGGGGACAATAAATCACCATCCTCCGATTTGGTGGAGTTGACCGATGTCGCCGCCAGGCTGAAACAAGCTGAAGAGGCCATGGTCACCGGGAACGTCATCAACACGGATCTGGTTGCCCGTGTGGCTGGTGCGTTGCAGTCCGGGACTTACGAGATCGATGCTGAACATATCGCCGAGAAGATGATCGAAATGGAAAGGCGGCTTCCAGATTTGGCGGCAATCGATGACGTTAAATGAACAACAACGGACTTTTGTCGATTGGCTGAACTGTTTGATGGAAGCAATCAGACAATTGCATGCCGTGCTCGAACAGGAACAGGACATTCTGCTTGAGCACAAACTCGAATCCTTGCAGCTGCTGGCAGAGCACAAAAACACTCTGGTAGAACAAATCGATGCCTTATTGGCGCAGTTGCCCAACTCCTCTGAAGCCAAGGAAGCTCTCGTCGACAAACTGATTGGTGCATTGAATCTGACAAAGCACAGGGGCGGTGAGTTATGGCAGGAAACAAAAGACCTGATGGCTGACTGTCGGGCGTTGAATGAAACCAATGGTGCGACCATTTCTCTCTTGCAGGAGCATAACGGTCAGGCCTTAGCCTTGTTGTTCGGTCAACGCTGCGATCGGGTCTGTTATGGCCCTGATGGGCAAAACCAGACAGGGGCGGGCGATCGGTTGTTGGCTTCCACCTGAAGGGACGAGTAGATGAGCTTGCTCAAAAAGATACTGCCTGGATCGCGTCGCACAATTTCTTTGTGTCACGACAACCCTTTTTTTCTCTACGATTCTGACAAAATCAGGAAAGTGCTGTATGAAATCAGTGGCATTTCCAATGTGATCTCCCTATATTTCCCCGATGAGCCTGGAGTAGATTATGCCACTTCCCTGACCCGCCTGGGCGGCCAGGAGTTGTTGTTTGATCGGGTCGGTAGTGAAGAAGGGCATACCCGCTTGATGGAGGAAAAATCATTCCGCGCCCTGTCGAAATACCGGGGCGTTCCCATCACTTTCGACTGTGCATTGTTTGGTTTGGTTTACCGGGGAGAGAAAGCCTGGTACAAGGCCAGTTTCCCAGAGCGCCTTTATTATCCCCAGAAGAGAGAAGTCTTCCGTGTTCCGGTGGCTGATCTGCAACTGCCCATCCGCATCAAATCCAAACCTGGACTCAACCTTGAGACCAAGGTAATCGAAGGGATGATCGATGATATCGGTCTCCATGGCCTCAGTTTCAACATCGATCCGGTCATGCACTTCCGCAAGTTCGATATTGTTCGTGGCTGCAGCTACGAGACGACCAGTGGAGAGACTGTGGATTTCAATCTCGAGGTACGTGCTGTGCGTTCTGTCAGGGGCGGCGCCAAGGTGAGAGTGGGCGGACGCTATGTCGGCTTGACAAGCCGTAACCACCGGCACATTCAAAGGGATTTGCTGATCCTGCAACGAATGGTCAAAGCGCAACAGGACAAAAAGGAAAAACAGGAAAGCTGATTTACCGCCTTTCGTAGTGGCGTGAATTACGCGAATTGCGGAAGATCAGGGGTCGTTCCGTAATGGTCTCTGTTTCTTCGATCGCCTTGTCGATCAGCTTTCGGTCAGGGGATTTACTGCAGACCGGGTCGGTGGCGTTCATATCACCGGTCAATAGATACGCCTGGCAGCGGCAGCCCCCGTAATCCTTGGATTTCTCGTCACAGGAACGGCAAGGTTCCTTCATCCACCCGAAACCACGGAACAGGTTGAACATTTCCGAATTATCCCAGATTTCACGCACACTCATATTGCGTACGTTGGGAAACTTCTCATCCGGGATCGGTAGCTCCCTGGCGGAGTGGCAGGGCAGGGCGGCACCGTCGGGAGCGATGGTCAGGAAGGTGGTCCCCCAGCCGTTCATGCACGCCTTGGGCCGGTCTTCGTAGAAATCGGGGATGACGTAATAGATCTTCATCCTCCCCTTCAACTTTTCTTTATAACTCTGGGCAATGGCCTCGGCCCGTTCGAACTGCTCCCGGGTAGGCATCAGCTGCGGCCGGTTGAGGTGGGCCCAGCCATAATATTGGGTATTGGCCAGCTCGAGATAATCGGCGCCCAACTCGATCGCCATCTTCAATATCTGTTCCATCTGTTCGATGTTGTGGCGGTGTATGACCACACACAGCACCATCGGATAGCCGTGTTTTTTCACCAGCCGGGCGACTTCTTTCTTGTGCTCGAAGCTTTCGGTGCCCGCGAGAAAATCGCTCAGATCCTTCTCCGGGGCCTGAATGCTGACCTGGATATGATCCAGGCCGGCTTCCTTGAGCTGAGTGATTTTGTCTTCCGTCATGCCATAGCCGGAGGTGATCAGGTTGGAGTAGTAGCCCAGCCTGCGGGCATGGGTCACAAGCTCTGGCAGGTCTTGGCGGGTCAGGGGTTCCCCACCGGAGAAACCCAGCTGGACCGCGCCCATTTCACGGGCCTCGGTCAAGACCCGACTCCAGTCTTCGGTGGACAGTTCGGTCGTGTGGCGGGCGTAGTCTGGCGGATTGGAGCAGTAGGGGCATTGCAATGGGCAACTGTAGGTGAGCTCCGCAAGCAACCAGCGTGGAGGGCTAATGGGCAATTTGGATCCAGCCATTTTCAAGTGCGACCTCCAGGAATTCACGAATATCTTCGATTAGACCCTCGGTTCCGAACTTTTGCTCAAGCTCGGTGGTGATTGTCTTCAGATTATGTTTGCCGTCACACAACTTGAGAATCTCCGCCGATGAGTCATTCAACTCCACCAGCCCTTCGGGATACAGAATGACGTATCTTTGCTGGGCTTCTTCCCATTGCAGCCGGTGTAGCGGGGAGAAGTTCAGGATTGATATCGGATCGAGACTCATGGGACGGAGAAATAAGGGGGTTTGTTGTCCACATAGGTCAGATACATGGCATCGAGCATAGACCAGAGGACATCCAGTTTGAACTGGAGAATCTCCAGTGCCCGTTCCTGCATCTGCCGATTCTGGCTGAAATATTCCAGGGTGAAGGAGAGTCCGTGTTCCACGTCCCGCCTGGCCTGACTGACACGCTTCTGAAAGTAGCTCAACCCTTCCGGTTTGATCCACGGATACAGTTCCGGCCATCCGGCCAGCCGTTGTTTGTGGATGGTGGGGGCAAACAGCTCGGTCAGCGAGGAGCAGACGCCTTCCTGCCAGGGGGCGGTGCGCGCGAAATTGAAATAGGCATCCACTGCGAACCTGACTCCGGGCAACACGTGCTTCAACGAGATGATGTCTTCACGGCCCAGGCCGCAAGCCACGCCCAACTGGATCCAGGCTTCTATGCCGCCGGCATCGTCACCATGGCCGTCGTGATCCAGGATTCGTTGGATCCATTGGCGTCGGGTCTCCCGATCCGGGCAATTGGCCATGATCGCGGCGTCTTTGCGTGGGATCATCACCTGATAATAGAAACGGTTCAGAACCCAGCCACGGATCTGTTCCTGGTTCAATTGACCCTCTGCCATGAGGACATGATAGGGATGATGGATGTGATATAGCTTGCCCTTTTGCTGCAGTTTGGCCTCGAACTGTTCGCGGGACCAGGGTGGTTGCTGAGTGCTCATACAACGATCTCCATGGTGTCGTAAGCCACTTCGATGCCGGCTTCCGTCAGTTGCCGGCGTTGGGTCGAATCTTCATCCAAAATCGGATTGGTGTTGTTGATATGGATCAAAATTTTGCGGGTTGAGGCAGGGATGTCTCCCAGGACTTCGATCATCCCCTCAGGTCCGGATTGGGGCAGGTGGCCGATTTCCCGTGCCTTTTTGTTACTGCCCACCCTGGTCATTTCATCATCGGTCCAGAAGGTGCCGTCCACGAGCAGACAGTTGGCCTGTTGCATGGCCTCGAACACATGGGGTTCGATCTCTCCCAGACCGGGGGCGTAATAGAGCCTCTTGCCAGTGGACACTTGTTCCACGATCACCCCGATGTTGTCTCCCGGATGGGGATCCTCGCGGTGGGGCGAGTAGGGTGGCGCCTTGCTCTTGAGCGCATGACTATAGAATCTGAGATCGTCGAAGCCGGCGATCGTAAAGGCCCCGCCATCGATGGTAAGCGGGTGGTGGTCGACCTTGCAGTAATGGCCGAGCATCGAAAGCACGGGAAAACCGGAGGTCAGATCGCGATACACTGGATCGGTGCAGTAGATCTCCAGCGGACGGTTGCTTTCCCTCAGGATCAACAGACCGGTGGTGTGGTCGATCTGTGCATCGATCAGGACGATGGCGCGGATGCCGGTATCGCGGACGCCGCGCTTCGGTTGCAGGGGTGGGTTGGCCTCGAGCTGGAAACGGATGTCGGGAGAGGCGTTGAACAAGACCCAGTCCTCGCCATTGTCACTGACGGCAATGGACGACTGGGTGCGAGGGCGGGCGTTGATTTCACCCCGGCGCAGGTGGCGGCAGTTGTCGCAATTGCAATTCCATTGCGGGAACCCGCCCCCGGCGCCAGAACCTAAAACTCGAATATACATGGGCCTTCAGGAATAAAAAAGGGGCTTCATCAGCTGAAACCCCTTGGATTCTTCGTTGAGCGGATGGCTTAACGGTTGTAAATGTACATGGTGACTTCAAAACCGAAGCGCAGATCATTGTAGCTGGGCTTTTCCCATTTCATATCGCGTACCTCCTGATTAGGATTCTGTTCTGATTATCCTGAGATTCGAAGTATACGACCCCACTGACGGGAACGCAACTATGAATATAGCACGGAAATTGTCGGGATTTCCCAACGATTATTCACATACTTTGATGGGGGCGGCATGATGAGTGTGTGGATCGCGCCGATGCAGTGGGCGTATTCAAACCGGCCCGCGTCCTGACAGCCCGGCGGTTCAAATTCATCCGCACACGGGACAACCAGGGTTGCGTGGCAACCGCACACTGTGCCACTTCATGTTCAGTCCATCCAGGATCAGCAGTTTCCCCGTCAACGGCTGGCCAATGGCCAACAATAGCTTGATCGCTTCCAGGGCCTGGATGCTACCGACGATTCCAGTGATGGGGGCGACCACTCCTGACTCGGTGCAGCTTTCTGCCAATTCGCCCTGGTCAGGATAGAGACATTGATAACAAGGGCTGTTGGTCTGGCGCGGATCGAATACTGCGATCTGACCTTCGAAGCGTATGGCGGCACCGGACACCAGTGGGGTCGTCGTATCGAAACAGGCGCGGTTGACATCGAATCGGGTGGTGAAATTGTCACTGCAATCGAGCACCAGATCCGACTTTTTGACTTCAGCCAGCAACCGTTGCCCTTCGAGGCGGATGGCAAGCGCCTCAATTTCGATGTTGGGGTTGAGAGCGGCCAGCATCT
>CAYUPV010000048.1:0-15940 GCA_964445885.1 uncultured Methylococcales bacterium | reverse complement strand
AGCAGGATTCTGGGGAACATGGTGGTGGATGCGGCAATGATTCCTGCAGCAAATACTTGTTGCCCCCCCGCGGAGGTTTTGGCGAGCCTGGACAGACTCAATGTCACGGCGGTCGAAGAGGCCAGACCGCCGAACATGCCGGTTAAAAGAATGCCCCGTCCTGCACCGATGATCTTGACGGCGAAATAGCCGACGAAGGAGATAGACGAAATCAACACCACCATCAACCAGATCTCGTAAGGATTGAAAGCCTGCCAGGGGTCATAGGTTCGGTTGGGGAGGATCGGCAGCATCACCACCGAAATGAGCAACAGCTTGAATACCGCATGGATTTCCTGGGACGCCAGTCTGCGGATCCAGGTATGGAGGATGGGTTTGACCCCCAGCACCACGGTGGTGATGACCGCCGCCGCCGCTGCCAGAGTCGCGTACCGGGTCATTGCCAGGGCACCCAGGACGAAAGTGATCAGTGCGGCCACCTCCGTGGTAATACCATATTCGCCCGTTCTGAGCGACTCCATGGCGGTGGCGGCGGTGATCAGGATGCCCAGCCCGCCGAAGGCCAAGGCAATCACCCAAAAATTGATTTCGCGACCCAACAGCATGGTCAGGGCGCCCAGGAAACCGATCAGTCCAAAGGTGCGCACGCCTGCGATACGCCGGCCCGGCTCCAGCTCGCGTTTCGACCAACCCCTTTCAAGACCGATGAGAAAGCCCAGAGCCAAGGCCAGGGCGAGATTGCGAAACAAGTCCAGATATTGATCCGGTGTCAGTTGGGAGCTCATGCAGCCATGTCCATTGGATTGACCCCTTGTCCGTTGTTCGCCTGAAATGACAGATGATAGGGGGCGGGTTTCAAACCCGCCCGTGGTTTCGCGAGGGCATTGTCTAAATTCTCTTCCATCCTCTGCAAAAGTCTACTACATGTGATTGGAATCATGGTTGTGTCAGCCAGGGTCGACTCGTGTCATCCTTTGCGCACTTGCTCTACAATAGGCAAAAAAACATTCCAGGATTTTCGGCATGTCACAGCAAACCTACCTCCTGAAACCCGAACAGCTCTATTTCAGCTGTGATCCAACCCAGCTGGGCTTCGAGACCACCGCTGATCTGCCTGATGTGCCGGTGGTGTTCGAACAGCGCCGGGCCATGGATGCGCTGCGTTTTGGCGTCGATATGACCGACCCGGGTTTCAATGTCTTCGCCCTGGGGCCGTCAGGTGCCGGCAAATTGACCGCGGTCCGCGAGGTGGTCGGGGAGCAGGCACGTCACAAATCGGTGCCTTCCGACTGGTGCTATGTCCACAACTTCAAGGATCCGGTCAAACCCAAAGCATTGCAGCTGCCGGCAGGCCGGGGGAAGCAACTGTGTCAGAACATGAACGCCCTGATTGACGAATTGCGCGCCGCCATCCCGGCTGCCTTCGAAGGCGAGGAATACCGTGCCCGGGTGGAGGAACTGGAACAGCAGGCCAAAGAACGTGAAATCAAGGCGATCGAGCAGTTGCGGCAGGAGGCCCGCAGCCAGGGTGTCGCCCTGTTGGAGACCCCCACCGGTTTCGCCTTTGCACCATTGACCACTGAAGGTCAGGTGATGAGCCCTGAAGTCTTCAACCAGCTGCCGGAAGAGATGCGCAAGCAGATCGAGACCACGGTGGCTGAACTCCAGCAGCAACTGCAAAAACTGTTACGTCAGTTTCCAATCTGGCGCAAGGAGACCCGCGAGAAACTGCGCCAGCTGAACCGCGAGATCATCCAATACGCTGTCGGCCATCTGATCGATGGAGTCAAGCAGCACTATCACGAGCTGGAACTCGTGCAGGCCTATCTGGACGAGGTGCAGCAGGACATTGTCGATCACGTGGAAGATTTCCTGCCCCAACCGCCCCCACCGATGCCATTACCGTTTCTGGTCTCCAAGGCAGAGGAACACCTCAAACGCTATCGGGTCAACCTGCTCGTCGATCACGGAGACACTGAGGGTGCGCCGGTGATCCACGAGACCCTGCCCAATCACACCAACCTGATTGGGCGCATCGATTATCACGCCTTCATGGGTACCCTGGTAACCGATTTCAGCATGATCAAACCCGGTGCCCTGCACAAAGCCAATGGCGGTTTTCTGATTCTCGACGCCCGTGAGGTGCTGCTTCAGCCCCACGCCTGGGAAACCCTCAAGCGCACGCTCCAGGCGGGGAAGATCAAGATCGAATCATTGGAAAAGACCATGAGTCTGATCAGCACCCTGCCCCTGGAACCGGAACCGATCCCACTTAATGTGCGGGTGATTCTGACCGGGGAGAGGATACTTTATTACCTGCTCGAAGCACTGGATCCACAGTTCAAGGATCTGTTCAAAATACCTGCCGATTTCGAAGAGGATCTGCCACGCAGCACCGAGGCCCATAGGCTCTATGCCCAAGTGATCGCCACCCTGGCACGCAAGGAAAACTTGTGTTCCCTCGACGCAGATGCGGTGGCCCGGCTGATGGAACACGGTGCCAGGGAGGTGGAAGATGCCCATAAGGTATCCACCCATCTCAGGACGGTTACCGATCTGTTGAAAGAGGCCGACTATCGGGCCCGCAACAATGGTCATGACGTCATTACCAAAGCTGATGTACAGGCCGCTATCGATGCCCGCATCTACCGTAGTGAACGTCTGAGAGTCAGGGTGCAGGAACTGATCGAGCGAGGGACCCTGTTGATCGATGCCAGTGGCAGGCAGGTGGGCCAGATCAACGGCCTGTCGGTGATATCGCTGGGGGATTTCAGCTTTGGCCGCCCGTCCAGGATCACGGCCACTGCGCGGATGGGTGACGGCAAGGTGATTGACATCGAACGGGAAACGGAACTGGGTGGAGCGATTCACTCCAAGGGGGTGATGATTCTGTCCAATTTCCTGGCCGCCCGCTATGCCCGCATCCAACCTCTTTCCATGGCTGCCAGCCTGGTGTTCGAGCAGTCCTACGGACCGGTCGAGGGTGACAGCGCTTCGCTGGCGGAATTATGTTCCCTGCTTTCCTCCCTGGCTGATCTGCCTTTGCGCCAGGAAATCGCAGTGACTGGCTCGATCAATCAACATGGACAGGTTCAACCCATCGGTGGCGTCAATGAAAAGATCGAAGGCTTCTTCGATGTCTGTCGGCGCAAGGGGCTGACGGGAAGTCAGGGCGTGATCATTCCCAGCGCCAACGTGCAGAATCTGATGCTACGCCAGGATGTCGTGGAAGCTGCGGTCTCCGGGGAATTCTCTGTCTTTGCGGTCTCCACCCTCGATCAAGCGCTCGAGCTGCTATTGGAGGTGCCTGCGGGTACCCGAGACGAGGAGGGGCATTTCCCCCCCGATACGGTCAATGGACGGGTGGAGGAACAATTACAGAAGTTTGCCGAACTAAAACAACGTTACGGCCATCCCGAGAGTACGGATAAGAAATCATGACCACACCATCGCGGGTTCTAGTCGCATTGGATTGCTTCAGGCTGGAGCGACACACTCTGGAGCTGGCCGCCCGGCTGGCTTCCGTAAGAGGCTGTCCGATGACCGTGCTGTTGGTCGAGAGCGCCGAACTGTGTTACGCCGCCGCCATTCCTTTCGTGCGAGAAGTGGACAGGTTGTCCGCCACCCTGCAGCCGTTCGAATCCTCACAGCTGGAACGTCAGCTGGAACGACAGGTCATCCGGATCGAAAGCTGGCTGACGGAGATCCGCAGTCGCTTGTCGTTGCCCGGTGGGCTGGAAGTCGAACGGGGTGACTATGTGAAAACGACCCTGGCCACGGCAGGCAGCGGGGATCTGGTGGTGTTCAGCACCCGTCACCACTGGCTGGCGGTGGGTCACAGGCCTGCCGTCTGGGTCTGGTACGATGGCTCACCCGAATCCGAAAGGGCACTGGAAATGGCCTTCGATATGGCCCGCGCGGAAGGTTGTCAGTTGCTGGTGGCGGTTACCGGAGAGCACTTGAAGCCTGCGCTGGGTCAGGTGATCCAAATCACGCCTGAAAGCTGGCTCGAACTGCTGCAGCGCCAGGGCTGCACCGCCGTGTTCTGCCCCCGCTCCAGCGCGATGGCAAGCCAACTGACCGAAAAAGCCCGCTGCCCGGTATTAGTGATCTGAGTCCCTCACTCCTCACTCCTCACCCCTCACTCCTCACTCCCCACAATGCCGCTATGGCGCAACAGAGCATCGATATTGGGTTCGCGGCCGCGAAAAGCGGTGAAGGACTCGAGCGCCGGGCGGCTTCCGCCTTTTTCCAGAATGTGTTCGAGAAAAGCACGGCCGGTTGCCGGATCGAAGATTCCCTCCTCCTCGAAGCGTGAGAAGGCGTCTGCCGACAGTACTTCGGCCCACTTGTAACTGTAATATCCCGCTGCGTAACCGCCGCCGAAGATGTGAGAAAAACTGTGGGGGAAACGGTTGAACCGGGGGGGCTTGAACACCGCCACCTGGTTGCGGACCTCCTCCAGAATCTGATAGATCCGCCCTCCCTTGTCAGGGTCATATTCCAGATGGATGCGGAAATCGAACAGGGCAAATTCCAGTTGCCTGACCATCATCATCCCGGCCTGGAAGTGTTTGGCTGCCAGCATCTTGTCGAACAGTTGGTCGGGCAAAGGGTCACCGGTGCGATAATGGCCGGAGATCGAAGCCAGAGCCTCTTTCTGCCAGCAGAAGTTCTCCATGAATTGGCTGGGCAGTTCCACCGCATCCCATTCCACCCCCCGGATGCCTGAGGCGCCCAGATAATCAACCTGGGTAAGCAAGTGATGCAGGCCATGACCGAACTCATGAAACAGCGTGATTACCTCGTCGTGGGTGAGAAGGGCCGGATCTCCTCCGGTCGGTGGAGTGAAATTACAAGTGAGGAAGGCGACCGGGATCTGCACCTGCCCCTGTAATTTTCGCCGGGCGATGCACTCGTCCATCCAGGCACCACCACGTTTCTTTGGCCGGGCGTAGAGATCCAGGTAGAAACGGCCACGGATATCCCCTTGGGCGTCACGGATCTCGTAGCAGCTCACATCGGGATGCCACACGTCCACCCCTTCCAGTTCCTGGATGGAAAATCCATACAGCTTTTCCACCACCTGGAACAACCCGGGTACCACTTTGGTGGCGGGGAAATATTGTTTGACTTCCTCCTGGGAGAGATGGAAGCGATATTGACGTAGCTTTTCCGAGTAATACATCAGGTCCCAGGCTTCCAGATCGGCCACTCCATGTTGCTCCTGGGCGAACTGGCGTAGCTGGGCCAGATCTCTCTCCGCCACCGGCTTCGAGCGTACGGCCAGTTCCAGCAGGAATTCAAGCACCTGCTTTGGGGTCTTTGCCATCTTGGTGGCCAGAGACAGTTCTGCGAAACTGGCGTAACCGAGCAAGCGGGCCTTTTCGTGCCTGAGCTCGAGTATCTGCTCCATTGCCTCGCCATTGTCCCAATGACCGGCAAACGTCCCCTGGTCTGATGCGCGGGTGACGAAAGCTTCATACAATTCCTTGCGCAGTACCTGGTCGTCGGCGAAGGTCATTACCGCCGCATAGCAGGGAAATTCCAGGGTCAACAGCCAGCCGTCAAGGCCCTTGACTGAGGCTGCCTGGCGGGCAACTGCCAGGGCAGTGTCGGGAAGGCCGGCCAGCTGGCTTTGACTGGTGATGTGTTTGGTCCAGGCGTTGGTGGCGTCGAGGACATTCTCCTCGAATTTGCTCGACAATTTGGAAAGCTGTTGTTCGATCTCCTTGAACCGGGCCTTTTCTTTCTCGGGCAGGGCCACGCCCGCCAGACGGAAGTCCCTGAGGGCGTCCTGGAGGATCTTTTTCTGCGCCGCGTCAAGCTGCTCGAACTGAGGTCCATCGACAATCGACTGGTGAGCGCAGAACAGTTCCTTGTTCTGCCCCAGGTCGGTGGCATATTCGCTCAACTTGGGCAGGCAGGCGTTATAGGCCTGGCGCAGCTCATCGGTATTGACCACGGCGTTCAGATGACGAACCGGCGACCAGGCCTTGTCGAGCCGGTCGTCCATATTCTCAAGGGGCTGGATCAGGTTTTCCCAGGTATATTGACGATTTTCCTGTAACAGTCTGGTGACGGTTTGACGATTGTCCGCCAGAATCCGATCGATGGCGGGTTCCACGTGTTCCGGCATTATGCGGGAGAAAGGGGGATACAGTTGATGCTCGAGTAAGGGATTGGTCATGGATTTACGTTCCAGTGAGTCAGGTTGGAATCATCATAGTCGGCCAATGCAAAAAGGCAACCCATGATACTGGAGCAGGATCTCTTTCAAGTGCCACGGGTAGTGACGCTCCCGGTCCGCCGCCCATCCTGACGCTTTGGGCTCCCTTGGATTTCGCCCAGGTCCACATGGTGCGGTAAGATCTGCAAAGGTTCATACCGCTGGAACGGATTGACAAGAGATTTGAGGAACGAACCTGATTGCCATGTTTCCAAATGGTAATCGGGAGGGCGCTGGCAATCCGTGTATAATTATTGGAATTTGGTTTTTCTGGTTGGTTCATGACCGGACTTTGGTTTTATAGTGCCGCCCTGGTGGGCGGTTTTGTCGTTTTGATCTACAGTGCGGATCGATTTGTTCTGGGAGCGGCCAGTATCGCCCGCAATCTGGGAGTATCCTCCCTGATCATCGGCCTGACCATCGTCGGCTTTGGAACGTCTGCGCCGGAAATACTGGTGTCGTCGATGGCAGCCTGGGATGGCAATACCGGTCTGGCGGTGGGGAATGCCCTGGGGTCCAACATCGCCAATATAGGTTTGATTCTGGGCTGCACTGCCCTGATTGCGCCGGTCACTGTGCATTCGCGCGCTTTACGGTGGGAAATGCCGATTCTGCTACTGGCGTGCCTGATTGCCTTTGCATTGAGTTATGATCATCAATTGGGTCGTCTCGAGGGCAGTGGACTGTTGGCCGGCCTGGCCCTGTTTCTGGCCTGGTTGGTCTGGCAGGCTCGCCGGATTCCGGCTACCGATCCTTTGATTCAGGAGGTGGAAAGTGAGTTACCACCAGATATTTCTCTTCCGAAGGCTTGGTTCTGGTTTCTGCTTGGTCTTCTGGGGCTCGCGCTGAGTTCAAAGGCGTTGGTTTGGGCGGCGGTGGGTCTGGCCCATCATTTCGGGATCAGCGATCTGGTGATCGGCCTGACCCTCGTCGCGCTGGGCACCAGTCTGCCGGAACTGGCTGCATCCATTGCCAGCATGCTGAAACAGGAGGATGATCTGGTCATTGGTAACATCATCGGTTCCAATATGTTCAACATGCTGGCAGTCTATGCCATGCCAGGCCTTATTCGGCCAAGCAGGTTGCCCGTGCCGGTGGTCGATCGCGATTTTCCATGGATGTTGGGATTGACCGTGGCCTTGTTCCTGCTGGGTTTGGGAAACCGAAATCCCAGCAGGATCAGCCGGATCGGAGGGCTGGTTCTTTTGACCACTTTTATGGTGTATCAAACCTTGTTATATCTGAGTCTGCAATCATGACACCTTCAGAACGGGAACGATTGTGCCAGCTGGGGCTGGAGGTCATCCGCCTTGAGGCCGGCGCGGTATCGCAACTGGCCGAGCGAATCGATGGGAATTTCGGCCAGGCCTGTCAATTGATGCTCAAGTGTCGTGGCCGGGTTATCGTTACCGGCATGGGCAAGTCTGGTCATATCTGTGGCAAGATCGCAGCCACCCTGGCCAGTACCGGAACGCCTGCATTTTTTGTCCATCCGGGCGAGGCCAGTCATGGTGATCTTGGCATGATCACCGAACAGGACGTGGTGCTGGCCCTGTCCAATTCCGGTGAGACCAGTGAGTTGATTTTCATCATTCCGATCATCAAGCGTTTGGGGGTTCCCCTCATTGCGATGACCGGACGGCCCGATTCCACACTGGCCAGGCAAAGCACCGTGCATATCGATGTCAGCGTGCGGCAGGAAGCCTGCCCACTGGGGCTTGCTCCCACTGCCAGCACCACAGCGGCCCTGGCGATGGGAGATGCGCTGGCGGTGGCTCTGCTGGAGGCGCGGGGTTTTACCAAGAACGATTTTGCCCGTTCTCACCCAGCCGGGAGCCTGGGGCGTCGTTTGCTTCTCAAGATAGAAGACGTGATGCACAAAGCAGATGATATCCCGGTCGTTCATGAATCTGTCACGCTCAGTGAGGCCCTGTTGGAGATGACGGCCAAGAAACTGGGAATGACCGCTATTGTCGATGACGATGGCCATGTGTGCGGAGTATTCACGGATGGTGACCTGCGCCGTTTGTTCGAGCGCGGCGATTACGAGGTTCGCTCCACGCCGATATGCGAAGTGATGACCCGAGGCTGCACCACCGTCAAGACCGGGCTACTCGCCGCCGAGGCAGTCAAGCTGATGGAAGACAAAAAAATCAATGCCCTGCTGGTGGTAGACGACGACGATCTCCTGGTAGGTGCCCTCAACATGCACGATCTGTTGCGTGCGGGAGTGTTCTAATGGATGATGTGCTGGCTCGGGCGGCAGATATCCGCCTGGTGATTTTCGATGTGGACGGGGTATTGACCGATGGACGTTTGTTTTTCGATCACGAAGGACGGGAATACAAGGCCTTTCACGCTCGTGATGGACATGGTCTGAAGCTGTTGCAAAAGACAGGCGTGGAGACCGCGGTGATTTCCGGTCGCAAATCGCGCTCGGTGGCATTGCGAATGGACAGCCTGGGGATTCGCCACGTCTATCAGGGATATGAGGACAAATTGCAGGCCTTGAAGAGTCTTCAGGCGGCTACCGGTATCGGATTGGATCATTCGGCCTGCGTGGGTGACGATGTACTGGATCTGCCGATTCTGTCCAGAGTGCATCTGGCCATCGCGGTCCAGGATGCCCATTACGCGGTCAAGCGGCATGCCCACTGGATTACCGAGACCCCGGGGGGAAAAGGGGCGGCGCGGGAAGTGTGTGACCTGATCATGCGGGCCCAGAACACTCTGAAACAGACCATCGACCGTTATTTGACATGAAAGCAAAGTTCATCCTGATGCTGGCGCTGATGTGCCCGGCAACCCGGTTGCCAGCGCTGGAAGGCGATTCCGAGCAGCCGGTATACATAGAAGCCAATAGCGCCTATTACGATGAGAAAGCCGATCGCAGCACCTACAGCGGCAATGTCGTCCTGGTCCAGGGCAGCCTCAAAGTCAAATCGGACAAAATGGTGGCCTACAGTCCGGATGGAAAAGTGGAAAAGGTCGTTGCCTATGGCAATCCAGTGCGTTTCTGGCAAAAGCCCAAGCCAGACGATGAAGAGATCCACGGCACCTCCAAACAGGCGGAATATTATATAGACAAGGAAGTCATCATCCTGATTGGCGACGCGGTGGTATGGCAGGGAGAGAATAAATATGCCAGTGAACGCATTGAATACGATCAAGTCAATGGAACCATCAAGGCAGGCGAAGCCAAGTCCGACACCAAGCGGGTGAAGATCATCCTCCATCCCAAAAAGGCAGACTCCGGCAAACCAAAAAAACAATGAGCCCCCTCAGGCTGGAAGCACAAGGATTGGTCAAGCGATATCGTGGCCGCACCGTCGTCGATGGCGTTTCCCTCCAAGTGAATAGTGGAGAGATCGTAGGGCTTCTCGGCCCCAATGGTGCCGGTAAAACCACCTGTTTTTATCTGATCGTCGGGCTGGTCCATCCGGACGAAGGTCAGATCCGTCTCGATGACCAGGATGTGACCCAATTGCCCATTCACGTCCGGGCTCGTTTTGGTTTGGGATATCTTCCCCAGGAGGCTTCGGTCTTTCGCCGCCTTACTGTTAACGAGAATCTGCTGGGGGTATTGGAACTCCGCCCCGATCTGACTGCGGGGCAGAGACATTTGATCGCTGCTGAACTCCTGCTGGAATTTGGCCTGGCCCCCCTCAGCCAGCAGCCGGCAGCCAGCCTCTCTGGAGGTGAAAGGAGACGGTTGGAGATAGCCAGGGCCCTGGCCCTTGAACCGAGGTTCATCCTTCTGGACGAGCCTTTTGCAGGGGTTGATCCTATTTCCATCCTCGACATCCAGAAAATAATCCGCCATCTGAGTGAGCGTGGCATTGGGGTACTCATTACCGATCACAACGTTCGCGAAACCCTTGGGATCTGCGAGCGGGCCTATATCATCAACCAGGGCCGAGTGTTGACATCAGGCATCCCAAAGGAGATTCTCGAGCACCCGGAGGTCCGTCAAGTTTATCTTGGAGAACATTTCTATCTGTAATCAGGCGGATGCAGCAGGAGCAAAAACTGTCTACAATAGTCCAACTTGAAATTTAGTTTAAAAATTGACAGCAGGAAATCTGCGATCTTGAACGGCCAGATCATTTACGAATTTCCCCTCAACGAGCGGATCAGAACTTTCATACGTCTCGAGAAACTCTTTCAGCAGATTGAGCATTTTGCCAGGGGTGAATCAGAGTGGCAGAGCCGTGCCGCAATCGAAGGCTTACTGGATATTCTGGCTATCTTCAGTCGCAGCGATATCCGTTCCGAACTTCTCAAGGAACTGGAGCGACATTACAAAGTCCTCGCCCGTCTGGCCCGCAGTCACGGAATCGATCGGGAAAAATTACAGGAAGTGATCGATCAGATAGACGCCTTAAGCCATCAATTGCGAGAAATCAACGGCAAATTGGGCAATCAGTTGTCAAGCAATGGATTGTTCAAGAGTATCGCCCAACGCAGTGCCATCCCCGGAGGCACCTGTAGTTTCGACCTGCCCTATTATCATTATTGGTTGCAAAGGCCGATGTCCGATCGTCACCTGGATCTGACGATGTGGCTGGAACCTTTCAATCCGGTGCGGCAAGCAATCGATTTTGTCCTCGATACCATCCGCCACAGTTCCCTGCCAGAAGAGGCGGTGGCAAAAGCCGGATTTTTTCAGGAGAATCTGGACAAGTCATTGCCTTTCCAGTTGATCCGGATTGGCCTGGCGGCAGACCAACCCTATTTTTCCGAGATCAGTGGCGGCAAACATCGTTTCACCATCAGGTTCCTGTCATTGGAGTTCGATGGCAAGACCCGGCAGGCCAATGTCGATGTTCCTTTTCATCTGACCAGGTGTCAGTTCTGAACGTGATGAAGGTAAAGTGCCCTGTGTGTGGGAAAGAGGTGGAATGGAGCCGAGACAATCCCTTCAGGCCGTTTTGCAGTGAACGCTGCAAAATGGTTGATTTGGGGGAATGGGCTTCGGAGAACCGCTTCATTCCCGGTGAGAAAGTGGAGCAGGAAGAAGATCAGGAAGACAACGGGCAGTCTTCACGCTATTCCTGATTCCCCGGTATCAGAAGGAGAATACAGTCAGGTTGATTCGCTGCGCTCTTGAGCGGTGTGCGATCCGCAATCCCAGGTCAGGCCATGGCCACCTTCATGGCAGCTTGGGCAATGTCATCATTGACTGCTTGCGAATTTCCCGACAATTCATACAGGCGCATGTTCTTCCAGTTCTTGAACAACAGGTCATCGAAAGGATGATCATTGTCGATGGCGTATTCGTATGCCTTACGGAACAGCACTGCGGTACGGTATGCGTGTAACTCCTGGTCCGCCGTCACGGTCTTGATGTTTCCCACCTGGAAAGTCTTGTTGCGGGGTTTGCCTTCCTTGATCCAGAAGACCGTATAACAAAGGTAGCTCTTGTCCTTGCGCTTGTCATATTTGATGGTGCGGGATACCCCTGTGACACCAGTGGAGATCTTGTTGCTCGGGGTCTTCATGAAGCGGGTGCGCCCGCCTTTCAGGATTGCCAGCATCTGATCGCGCCAATTGATGGCCGCCTTCAAGGATTTGTGCTTACCGCCCCAGAGCCGGTGGGAGAAATAGCGGCTGCGTTCCACGCCGCGACGAACAATTCGCACTTGATAGCCGAAGGCATCCGGCTCAGTGATGTGTTTATGTTCTGCCATAACGTTTAACCTGGGTAGTTTATAGCTGTTTTATTTTTCGTCGCCACATGGCGACATCCTTTTGTCGGTGAAATCTTACATAACCTTACAAATACATGCAATCTCGAAATTGACCGATTTCATCACTGGGTGGGGGGAAGCGGTATTTCACAGTGTTATGGTGTAAAATTCCACCTGTTCGTGTTTCCCCGAAGGGGGGCACCATGACAACAATGTCCTAAAAATATCAGGAGGGAATCCATGAGTGTATTAGTAGGCAAACCAGCTCCAGATTTCACCGTTCCGGCGGTGCTGGCCGATGGTCAGATCGTCGACGAATTCAACTTTTCAGAAGCGACCAAGGGAAAATACTCCGTTTTGGTTTTCTATCCCCTGGACTTCACGTTCGTCTGCCCGACTGAACTCATCGCCCTCGATCACCGGGTAGAGGAATTCAACAAACGCAATACTGAAGTCATTGCAGTGTCCATCGACTCTCAGTTTACCCATAACGCCTGGCGCAACACACCGGCGGAAAAAGGTGGCATCGGTCCGGTCCGCTACACCCTGGCAGCCGATATCGGGCACGATGTGGTCCGCGCTTACGACGTGGAGGCCGAAGGCGCGCACGTGGCGTACCGTGGCAGTTTCCTGATCGACAAGGACGGTATCGTTCGCCACCAGGTGGTCAATGACCTGCCTCTGGGCAGAAACATGGACGAACTGATCCGGATGGTCGATGCCCTGCAATTCTTTGAGCAGCACGGTGAAGTGTGTCCGGCCAACTGGAAACCTGGTCAGGAAGGCATGAAACCGGATCCTGAAGGAGTGGCCCAATACCTCGCAGGACACGCCCAGGAGCTGTAAGATACCTCGAGAAATTCAAGGTAACCAGATACGGCGAAGGATAACGGACTGTCCCGGCTTTGGGTGTAAGTGGCCAGGCGCAATCATTGTGCCTGGCCTTTTTTGTCGCCTCAGGATTCTTTCTTTTCCACGCTGGCCACCCAGCGACTGCGTATGAACCAAGCCACCGCGACACCCAGAATGGTTCCTCCATAGTGGAGTGCAATCAACAGGGCTTGGTTCTGGTGATGCAAGGTTGCACTGGCAGGCTTGAGTACCAGCATCCACCAAAGAAACACCACCACATAATACGCCACCACCCCATTGATAGCCCACTTGAATGGGTTGGGGTCATGGATATCTATAGCGGTGCGATAGAACCAGATGGCTATCGCGACCGCAATCAGTCCACCTATCATAGTCATACCTCCTCATATCTGCCTTGTTGTTGTTTTGAGGGCCTTGAAGCATCGCCCTCTTGGCAATTCTTCAACCCAGAAACGGACACTTCCGTTTCCTCACAAACTCAATCGATTGTCACGACTGATTTGTCATGGCTCATGGCAATCATGCGGGTAACCCGGGTTTTCCAGGTAGCCAACTGACCAGTAGCCGGTTACATGATAGAACCTTCCCCGGTCCATTGGAATTCAATCTGAATCAGGCTGGAGGTTTCTGATCAGGGTAAAATGGCTTATCGCTGAGATAGACTGGTGTAGTATTGAGTGCGCCACCTGGAGTAGAGGGGCGCAACGGGTGACGCGGCACGGCTGGCCCTCTACCGTGCTTGCTCTATCACGGGAAAATATCGCAAACCATCCATCAAAAAAACGGGAGACATGGAGTGAAATATCTTCTCTATAGTGTTGCTGCAATTGTTCTGGTTGTGGTAATCGGCCTGATCGCAGTGGTGGTGTTGGTCGATCCGAATCAGTTTCGGGACCAGATCGCCACCAAGGTAGAGCAACAGACCGGGCGTACCATGGAGATCGAAGGAGATATCGAACTGTCGGTTTTTCCCTGGATTGGACTGGAACTGGGGCGGGTGGTGCTGGGGAATGCGCCCGGCTTCGGGCCGACGCCCTTTGCCGAAATAGAAGGCGCAGAAATCAGGGTCAAACTCATCCCCTTGTTGTCCAAGCAGCTGGAGGTCAAACAAGTCGTCCTGGATGGACTGCGCCTGGATTTGGCAAAAGATGCCAGTGGCCGCACTAATTGGGAAGACTTGGCGGGTGGCCAGAAGAAAACAAAGGTCGAGCAAAAGAAAACGCAACAAAAGCCGAAGTTGGCGAAGCTGATGATAGGGGCTGTGACCTTGAAGGATGGAGCCATCCGCTGGGAGGATCGGCAAGCGGGCAAGACCGTCCGGATCGAGCATCTCAATGTCAATCTGGACCAATTGCGTTTCGGTGAACCCGCCGCGCTTGACCTGGGCTTCGTGCTTCACCTGGATGATCCCGCCCTCAAGGAAACGATCTCCCTGAATACGGATCTGGTCATCGATCAAGATCTGCAGCATTTCGAATTCAGGCAGATTCGGCTCCAATCCCATACTGAAGGTCAGGTCGTCCCCTCAGGGAGACTGGAAGCCAATCTGGGTACCAGTATCGTCCTGGACCTGGCTGCCCAATCCCTGTCAGTGAAGGATTTGCAATTACAGGCAGCCAAGGCCTCGGTGAGTGGAAGCCTTTCTGGGACATCGATCCTGGAACAGCCACGCTTCTCCGGCCATTTCAAACTCAAGCTGAATCCCAAGGAGACGCTGGCCGGTCTCGACATTCAGCCACCCCGGACTGCCGATTCCGGGGTGCTCGATGTGGCTGAATTGGCATTCCTGCTGAATGCCGGGACCGACGACCTTGCTTTGAACGATATCAAAGGCGTATTCGACGATACCCATCTCACCGGCCAACTGGCGGTGTCTTCGTTTGCCAAGCCCAAGATCCGTTTCCAGTTGGCGCTCGACGCCCTTGATGTCGACCGCTATCTGCCTGAACCTGTCGCTACTTCAAAACAGGCATCCACCACTTCTGCACCCGCTTCATCCACGGAAGAACCACTGCCATTGGCCAAGCTTGCAGCCTTGGATATGAATGGCACTTTCCAGATCGGCAAGCTCAAGGTAAAAAATGTGAAGCTGGAGGGTTTGAAAATGAGTGCTGTGGGTATCCGGCAAGTATTGACGCTCAAGCCAGAGATCGCACATTTCTATCAAGGAGATTATCGGGGCACGATACGGATCGATGCGCGGGAGAGGCAACCTTCGGTCGGTTTGGAGTCTCACATACAAAAGGTGGCCATCGGCCCTTTGCTGCAGGATTATCTGAAAAAGGAACCACCCTTAATGGGTACCGCGTTCATGGACATGAAACTCGGTGGTCATGGGGCGACCCTCACCTCGATCAAACAAACCCTCGGCGGTAATCTGACTCTCCAGGTCAAAGATGGCAGCCTGGCGAATGTGGAGCTGCTGAGTCTGGTCAAACAGGGGGAGGCCTGGTGGAAAGGCGAACCCACCCCGCCTTCCTCCGGACAGATCGACAAATTGAAGTTCGTCGGCCTGGATTTCCTGGCCACGGTGAGAAACGGCATCGTCCACACAGACCGTTTCCTGGTCGACAGCCGCAAGTTGCGTATCGAAGGAATGGGGGACATCGATCTGGTCCATGAGCAGTTGGATTATTCCATCAAAGCCGTGAGATTACGGCACCAAGCTGATGAAAGCGGTCAGGAAGTGGCGGTGGCCAAGAAATGGCCCATCATCATCGATGTCTCCGGCCCGCTTTCCAAGCCACATTATATCTTGAACGTGGCGGCAATGGCCAAAGCCAGGTTCCAGAAGCAGATCGACAAGAAGAAAGCCAAAATCGAACAAAAGATCACCAATACGCTGGAGAAGAAACTTGGGACAGGAGCCGGAGGCTTGCTGAAGGGCCTGCTCTCGAGATGAGTCCTGAGCAGTTCCAGACCCTCCTGCTCGGCTGGTACGATCAGGCGGGCCGCAAGGATCTCCCGTGGCAACGCGACCGGACACCTTATCGGGTCTGGGTATCCGAGATCATGTTGCAACAGACGCAAGTGACAACTGTGATCCCGTACTTCGAGCGTTTTATCTCGGCCTTTCCTACCGTGATGGACTTAGCCCAGGCCGAAATCGATCAGGTGCTTCACTTGTGGGCTGGTTTGGGCTATTACT
>CAYUPV010000047.1:0-15948 GCA_964445885.1 uncultured Methylococcales bacterium | reverse complement strand
GACTTGTTTGAAGGGCGTCCCCGGCCTGGACGGCCGGGGTCCGAGCCCCCATGGATGGGTTCACGGCGTCCCTGAAAACAAGTCCCTGCCTCCTGCCCCAAGGTATCTTTCACGGTAACGCCCATGAAATCACCATTTCACCCCAGAGCATGAAAGCCCTAAAGCCGAGGGAGGGGGGATTCGGCTCGAGGGCGTACGCGGCCCGGATGGCCACATCCGAACCCCCAAGGGCGAGCCGGACCGAAAGTCCAGTGGACTTACGTAGTCACACCAAGGCGTGAAAAAGGATGTCCGGGCAGGGCTTTCTGGCGTTGCAGGACAGCAAAGCAAGAAAGGGTTCACGGCGTCCGGGGGGACGAATCCCCTGCCTCGGCCCCGATGGGTATCTTTCACAGTCAGTTAATAAATACTCACCAAAGCGCGCAATATGTCTACCCGGCTGATCAAACCCACCAGTTGATCACCATCGATCACTGGAAAATGACGCAAACGGGATTTCTGAAAACGCTCCGCCACTTCGATGACACTGGCATCGGGCGCCACGGTTTCGATATCGGTATTCATGTATTCGCCCACCTTACCCCCCATTTCTTCATGGTAGGCGGCATCCAGCACCACATGTAGACAATCCATTTCAGAAAAAGCACCGACCAGCCTGCCTTCTCCATCCAAAACCGGGGCACCGGTAATCTTGTTCTTCAAAAGCGTCCTTATCGCCTCAAAAACACCCATTTCAGGGGTAAAAGTCACCAGACTGGTCGCCATATGATCTCGGACCGCGATATTCCTCAACATAGGATTTTCCTCCTTATTCGGTTCGCTGAAGTTTTTATTGTTTTAGCTGAACATCCTCGGCAGGAAGGCCGTCATCACATCCCTTCTTTCCCTGGGCACACAAACATTCACCACCGCCCACACCGCCGCAACTGCCTTTGATGGCAGGCCTTCCGAATATAACCCCGAGGGACATAATTCCGATGATGACGGCGATGATGGCGAAGGTCACTAGAAAAACGGTCATGATGCACCTCTTTGAAAGTATCTGATAAAAGCCGACGTGGGCCGCTCACTGAAGCCCTCTTTTTCTTTGACAATGAATAGAGCCTTGATGTTCTGTTGCTCCGCTTTGACAAATCCTGCCTCAGGACCCAATACCATCAAAGCGGTCGCCAGCGCATCGGCGTTCATCGTAGTATGACTCAACACCGTGACCGATGCCAAACGATGAGTAATGGGACGGCCGGTTCTGGGATCGATGGTATGGGAGAAACGCATGCCATCGACTTCGAAATAATTTCGGTAATCGCCCGAAGTAGCCACCGCGATATCGGTCAGCGACAACACCTTTTCCACTTCACGCAGCCTGGGAACCGGCTTCTCGATGGCGATCCGCCATGGTTCCCCTCGGGGACTGCTCCCACTGAGGGACAGCTCACCGCCGATTTCCACCATATAATCATGACACCCTAAGCGTTCCAGATATCGAGCCAGTTTATCCACCGCAAATCCTTTGGCGATCGCAGAAAGATCAACGTAAAGATCAGGCTGGCGTTTGACAAGCGCCGGTGGTTCCTCTCGAACGTCAAGTTTCCTGAAGCCAACCCTTTGCCTGGCACTCTCGATTTGTTCGATGGCGGGTGCCTGCTCCCGTCTCGGGTCGGGCCCAAATCCCCAAAGATTAACCAACGGACCCACCGTGACATCGAAGGCACCGTCACTCCAGCGGCTGACCTCTAAGGCGGCTGCCACCACATCAGCCAGGTCCTTTGAGACCGGCTGCCATTCAGTGGAACGACTGTGATTGAAACGTGACAGCTCCGAATCCTCGCGATAAGTGGACATGATCCGGTCCACTGCTTCGAGGTTCCGATCCAGTTCATCCTTGAGCTGCTCAGGCTGGACGCCTTCGGGCAATCCTGTCACCTTGATGGTGAAACTGGTACCCAACGCCAGCCCTGAATACTGGAACTTAGGCTGTCCAAGCTCCCGACCACAGGACACCACAAACAAAACGAGGAGCACCACGGCTCCTCGCAAAAAGAACATTCTGGTCATCGGAGCTTAGCCGCCGAAATCATCCAACATGATGTTTTCGCGTTCGACCCCAAGATCCTCCAACATCTTGATCACAGCCGCATTCATCACCGGCGGACCACACAGATAGTATTCACAGTCTTCCGGTGCCGGATGATCCTTCAAATAATTATCAAACAGCACTTCATGGATGAAGCCAGTGTAACCCGTCCAATTGTCTTCCGGTTTGGGCTCCGACAGTGCCAGATGCCAGCGGAAGTTGTCGTGGTCCTGTTGCAATTTGTCGAAGTGATCCACATAAAATGCTTCACGCAGGCTCCGTGCACCGTACCAGAAGGTCATTTTGCGTTGGGACTTGAGCCGGATCAGCTGGTCGAAGATGTGTGATCTCATCGGCGCCATGCCTGCCCCTCCCCCAACAAAAACCATCTCGTTGTCGGTTTCACGGGCATAGAACTCACCAAAAGGCCCGGATATGGTCACCTTGTCTCCCGGTTTGAGATTGAAGATATAGGAAGACATTTTGCCTGGCGGTACATCCAGTCCTGGCGGAGGGGTAGCGATACGCACGTTCAACATGACGATATCGTTCTCCAAGGGAAAATTCGCCATGGAATAAGCCCGGATCACCGGTTCATCCACCTTGGACTCCAATTTCCAAAGATCGTACTTGTCCCAATCCTCACGGAAGTCTTCTTCGATCTCGAAATTGGAGAATGGTATGTGATAAGGGGGGCATTCGATCTGGATATAGCCACCCGCCCGGAAATCCAGGGTCTCCCCTTTCGGCAGCTCCATGACCAATTCCTTGATGAAGGTTGCCACATTGTGATTTGAGCGAACCATACACTCCCATTTCTTGACCCCGAAAACGTCCTCGGGGACTTCGATCTTCAGCGGTTGCTTGACCGTTACCTGACAGGACAGGCGTTCACCTTCCCGGGCCTCGCGCTTGCTGATATGACTGGTTTCGGTAGGCAACAGGTCTCCACCACCTTCCAGCACTTTCACTTTACACTGGCCACAGGTTCCGCCACCGCCGCATGCCGAGGAGACAAACAGATGATTGTCAGCCAATGCCATCAGAAGCTTGGATCCCACGGGGGTCTTGATGGTCTTTTCATCGTTGATCACGATGTCCACATCACCCTGGGGCACCAGATGGTTCCTGGCATAGAGGATGACCATCACCAGCGCGATGACGATCAGGGTAAAAAAGAAGACGCCTAAAATGATCTCCAACATGCTTGTTCCTTAGTGTTTAGAGCTGAATACCCGAAAAGGCCATGAATCCCAGAGACATGAGCCCGGCGGTGATGAAGGTGATTCCCAGACCGCGCAACCCTTCCGGTACATCGCTGTACTTGAGTTTTTCACGCACTCCGGCCATGGCGGTGATTGCCAGCGCCCAACCGAAACCACTGCCCACCCCATAGACAACACTCTCGGCCATATTGTAATCCCGCTCGATCATGAACAAGCTGCCACCCAAAATGGCGCAGTTCACGGTAATCAGCGGGAGAAAGATCCCAAGGGCGTTATACAGAGCCGGGAAAAAGCGGTCGAGCACCATCTCCAGAATCTGGACGATGGCGGCAATCACCCCGATGCTGGCCAGATACACCAAAAAACTGAGATCCACATCCGGAAGCCCGGCCCAGGACAAGCCCCCTTCTTTGAGCAGGTATGCATGAATCAGGTGATTGGCAGGGACTGTCAGAGTCTGAACCACCATCACTGCGATGCCAAGACCGATGGCGGTGCTGATCCGCTTGGAGACGGCCAGGAACGTACACATCCCCAGGAAGAAGGCCAGCGCCAGGTTTTCGATGAAAACCGATTTGACGAACAGGCTGATCAACGCTTCCATCACACCACCTCCCCGTGCGCAGGCATGATCTTGAAGTCAGGCGCTTCCACCTGCTGCGGCTTCCAGGTCCTGACCGCCCAGATCAACAGGCCGATGATGAAAAAGGCGCTCGGTGGCAACAGTAACAGACCGTTGGGTTCATACCACCCGCCATTCTTGATCAAAGGCAGGATCTCGATGCCCAGCAGACTGCCGGAGCCGAACAGTTCACGCACGACAGCAACGAGAATCAGAATCAGGCTGTAACCCAGCCCGTTTCCAAGGCCATCGAAAAAGCTCTGCAGTGGCGGATTCTGCATCGCGAAGGCTTCCGCCCGCCCCATCACGATACAGTTGGTGATGATCAGACCAACGAACACCGAAAGCTGCTTGCTGATTTCATAGGCAAATGCTTTCAGAATCTGGTCCACCACGATCACCAGTGAAGCGATGATGGTCATCTGCACGATGATCCGGATACTCGAGGGGATGTGATTGCGGATCAAGGCAATGGCCGTATTGGAACTGGCCACCACCGCAGTCAACGCAATACACATGATCAGCGCGGTCGACAACTGCGAGGTAACCGCCAGGGCCGAACAGATCCCCAGTACCTGAAGGGTGATAGGATTGTTATCCACCAGCGGATCGATCAGCGCCGGTTTGACCTTTTCGAAATCGAATTCCTCTTCATCGAGTGCCTGAATTTCTTCACTCATGGCTGTTCTCCTTATTGCTGCTTATTGTTGCCCGCAGAATTTGTCAAGGAAGGGTTTGTAGCCATCCTCACCGAGCCAGAACCGAATCAGATTGCTGACTCCATTACTGGTCAGGGTCGCCCCGGCCAGACCATCCACCATAGATTCGGCACCCACCTGATCCGGGGTCACGTTCCCCTTGACCAGACGCAATACCGGTATTCCCGACTCATCATAAACCTTTTTACCTTTCCACAAGGCGCGCCAGTCGGGATTGACCACTTCACCTCCAAGCCCCGGGGTCTCTCCCTGGTCATAGAAATTGATTCCGATCACGGTGTTGCAGTCCGGCTGCAGCGCCAGGAAGCCATACATGGTTGACCAAAGGCCGTAACCGGAGACCGGGAGGATGAGGGCCTTCAGCGCATCTCCCTCCTTGAGAAGATAGACCGTCGAATACTTGGGTTTGCGCTTGATCTGGGCGATATCCTTGTCACGCGACAAAGGCTCGCTCATGGAAGGATCTTTGGCAGCCTTGCGCATATCAAAGGTTTCGGCATCGATGTCGTCGGTGAATTCGCCACTCGCCAGATCCACCACTTTGACCTCGAACTGATTGAAGGCCTCGTCGATATCCATGCCATCCTCCCACAGCCCAACCACCTCCAGGATATTGCGCTTCATGTCGGCCGCCTTGTTGCTCTGCTGCAGCGGCTTCAACGCAACGGCGGCGAAGGAGACCAGGACGGCGCAAGCCAGGCACAGCCAAAAGGCCACGGCCAGGGTTTTCTCGAAACTATCATTGGGCAGGGTGAGGATTCTCTCCGCATAGACCCTGGCACGCTCCTTCCAGATCTGCCAGGTGTCGGCCATTTGAGTCGTAGAATTGCTATTGTCAGACATTGCGCTTGGCCCTTCTTCTGATATTGGCTTGAACCACAAAGTAGTCGATGAGCGGAGCAAAGATGTTGGCAAACAGGATCGCCAACATCGTCCCTTCCGGGAAAGCCGGGTTGACCACCCGGATCAGCACCACCATGACCCCGATCATGACCCCGAATATCCAACGGCCGGTATCGGTCATCGCCGCACTGACGGGATCGGTTGCCATGTAGACCAGGCCAAACATCAATCCTCCCAGGGTCAGATGCCAATACCATGGCAACCCGAACATCGGATTGGTCTCACTGCCGATCACATTGAACAGGGTGGCGGTGGCGATCGTCCCGATCAACACTCCTGCCATGATCCGGTAACTGGCAATGCCGGTATAGAGCAGGAAGGCAGCGCCGAGAAGAATGGCCACCACCGAGGTCTCACCCAACGATCCCGGCATGAAACCAAAGAACGTCTGGCCCCACGAATAACCGGCTTGCTTGATCGCTTCCAGTCCCCCTTCCGCACCCAGGGCCAGCGGTGTCGCGGCACTGAAACCATCCACCGCGGTCCAGATGGAATCGCCGCTCATGTCGGCAGGATAGGCAAAGAACAGGAAGGCCCGTCCGGTCAGCGCAGGGTTGAGGAAATTCTTCCCGGTTCCGCCGAACACTTCCTTCCCCAGCACCACCCCGAAACTGATGCCCAGCGCCACCTGCCACAGAGGAATGGCGGGGGGGACAATCAAGGCGAACAGGATGGAGGTGACGAAAAAACCTTCATTGATATCGTGCTTGCGCACGACGGAGAACAAGACCTCCCATATCCCGCCAGCCACAAAGGTGACGATATAGACAGGAAAGAAATACAGCGCCCCGTGCATGAGACAGGATAAAGGGTTGGAAGGATTGTAGCCAAACCAGTCCATGATCGGTCCGCGCCAGTTGGAGACCGTCTCCAGACCCAGCGCTTCCATGGCCTGATTGGCCTGATAGCCGGTATTGTAAAGGGCGATGAAAATCGCTGGAAACGTAGCAAGCCAGACGTAAACCATCACCCGTTTCAGGTCGACGGCATCACGGACATGAACCGGCTCGGGGGTGCTGTCTGCCGGCGAATACAAAAACGTATCCACCATCTCATACAAGGGATACAGCTTTTCGTAACGCCCCCCCTTGACGAACCAAGGATGAATCTTGTCTAAGAACGCTCTGACTTTGGACATCAGCCTTCCTTCTCGATTTGCGTTAGAATTTTTCTCAAGACCGGACCGAAATTGTGTTTACCGGGATCGACGAAGGTACACAGGGCCAGATCCTCTTCATCCAGTTCCAGGCAACCCAGTTGCTGGGCGGAATCCGTGTCCCCCACCACCAAGGCACGAAGCAGCTGGGTCGGAAGGATATCGAGAGGCATCACCCGCTCGTACACTCCGATGGGCACGATTGCCCGCGGACTGCCGAACAGCGCAGTAGTGAGACGGTACTTCTCCGGCTTTTCCCGACGCAGGGGAAAGACATCCAACAGGGTGAATTTGTGCTCGGCGCCCTTCATCTCGATCCAGCCGAAAAATTCCCTGTCGTGATATTCATCCAACACACTGATCTGATTGTGATAGTTTCCCAGGTAGGCAGACCAGTCCCGCGCCTTGCGGCCGTTGAGCAACGACCCGGAGACCACTCTGAAGCTGCCTTGTTCCTGTAGTTCATCACGGGTCAAATCATCCGTGCTGGCACCCTGCCGGGTTCTGATCAAACGCGGCCGTTTCACCACAGGGCCGGCCAGGGAAATCACCTTCTCCACATTCAGGCGACCGGAGGTGAACAAGGCACCAATTGCCATGACCGCCTGATAATCCAGACTCCAGACTGTCTTTTCTCCACCGATCGGATCGAGGAAATGAATGTGGGTACCCGTCAATCCAGCTGGATGGGGTCCGTCGAAGGATACGACCTCAACCTTGCCGGGCTCCACCGCGGGGAAGCCGTCGGCGGATTCGGCTTTGCAGACATAGACCTTGCCGGTGGGGAGGTGTGAGATCACCTCCAGACCATTGCGGAAGTCGTCCACCCTTTCCGAGATCACCAGTACCGGATCGGCTGCCAGGGGATTGGTGTCCATGGCGTTGACGAAGATGGCGCGGGGTTCAGCGTCGGAAGGTGGCACCTTGCTGTATGGGCGGGTACGGAAGCGAGTCCAGAGACCGGATTCAAGCAGGTTCTCCTTCACCTGTTCCAGGGTTAAGTCTGCAAGTTTGCCGGCCGGATAACTGGCAAAGGTTTCTGCGTCCTCTCCGTCAAGTTCCACTACGACCGACTGCAGCACTCTCCGTGCACCCCGATGGATGGCCGTCACTGTCCCACAGCCTGGAGAGGTATATTTTATCTCGGGATGTTTCTTTTCCACCCATAGCGGCTGCCCCAGTTTGACGCGGTCACCCACCTGAACCTGAAGCGCGGGCCGGAGACCTGGGTAATCCTGACCAATCAGGGCCACCGACTTGACTTCCCCCCCATCCTCATAAATCTTCTGCTCAGGCTCGCCTGCAACAGGCAAGTCCAATCCTTTTTTGATTTTTATCACCATAGATTTCAAGCCTGCTTGAATATGGATTGATGGCAAACAGCAGACCCGCACCCGCAGACTCACCGCCGGCGATCCGGGTCAAGGCAAAACTCGCCGTATTAGATCACAAATCCAGGGACTGGACAACGCACCGTGCCCGCGATCGTTGGACAAAAAAAAGAGCGGGGCACTTGGCACCCGCTCAAACCCTTCCCAGAGGATAAATGGCTGAATTGTCCTGTCATTCACGACAGGAAGGAGGCTTGGGAGATAGCATAACGTTTCTTATCAAACGGGTTTTGATCCAAATCAAATTAAAACCCGGTTTCGGGTAGTCCATTTTGAGGAAACGCAGCGTTTCTCTTAAAGATCTCCGCCTCTTTCAAATTGCTCCGATGCATCAAACATTGACGTCCATTCGGGCGATCACATACTCCTTCACCACCTTACCCCCGATCAGATGTTCCTGAATGATTCGTTCCAACACCTCGGGGGTACACGAGTGATACCAGACACCTTCCGGATAAACCACTGCAATCGGCCCTCTTTCACAAATCCGGAGGCAATCGGCCTTGGTGCGTTGAATACCCCCACGTCCATCCAACCCCAACTCTTTGAGCCGGCGTTTCAGGTAATCCCACGAGGCCATCCCCAACTCCTGTACACAACATTTGGGCACCGTTGCATCACAACACAAGAAAATATGACGTCGGGTAGTGGCCACACCCAATTTTTCCGCAATCGATTTCAGCGATTCACTCATATGCTTACTCTTTCCATCATTTATCGGGCCTGAGGGCATCGAGATAGCGTTTCAATTCCTGCTTGCAACACTCATACACCCGACGGTCCTGTTGGATCTTGGTCATTCCCAGGGCTCCCTCGATGACAGAGATGATAAACAAGCTGCTGCTTCGGGGGCAAACACGCTGATCGACGATCCTACTGCGCTGCCCCTGGCGTAACGCCTCCTCAATAGTTTTTTGCCAGCAGTTGAAAAACTGGCCGATGCGTTCCCGGAAACCCTCGTCAATTGGCGACATCTCCTGAGCCAGCTTGTTCAACGGGCAACCCAGAGCAAAGAACTCATCGCTCCAGACATCACCGATACGTTCGTACAGGGTGTAGATGCCTTCCAGAGGGTCGTCGAAGTCCGCCAACGGATCGATCCAGAGTTCCCGCATACGTTTTTGGATCAACTCCTCGAGCACCGCGTATCCCAACGCCTGTTACTTTGAAAATGATGATAGAGCGCACCTTTCTTCAGGCCGGTCTTGCTGAGGACTTGATCCACCCGCATCCCCTGGAAACCATGTTGATGCATTTCCGCAAAGGCGGCCTGGAGGATCTTGAAGCAGGTACTTTCCGGGTTGCGTTCCGTGGACATGTCCCATTCACCAAAAAATTTTAAGCCCATTATAGACAGACCAGTTGGTCCCTAATAGCTTTACCACAGACGGACTAGTTGGTTTGTTATTGGTTCAACCTGTTTACGGAACAAGCCATGTTCGACTTGTACACCTCAAGTACTCCTAACGGCCAGCGCGTTTCCATCATGCTGGAGGAAACCGGCCTGCCCTACACCTCGCACTGGATCGATCTTGCCAAAGGGGAACAGTGGCGACCGGCGTTTCTCAAGCTCAATCCCAGCGGCCGCATTCCCGTCCTGGTCGATCACGACAGCGGGGGCGAGCCTCCGCTGGTGCTGACGCAATCGGTAGCCATCGTCCATTATCTGGCGGAAAAAACAGGAACACTGATTCCCGACGATCCGATCAAACGAGCCAGGGTCTATGAGTGGATGCAATTCCACGCCAGCGATATCGGTGCCACCCTGTTCAACGCCTTATACCTGCAGCTTCGCAGCCTCCTCGGACTGTCTCTCGCCGCCGCTGTGCTCAGAAAGCGGGCCCATGGACTATATCGCCATTTCGAAGATCAATTGGCCAGGCACGCCTTCATCGCCGGTCCCGAATACACCATTGCCGATGTCATCGTGTTGCCCGGCGCTTTGGCCCAGGAAAACCGGCTCCGGGGTTACCGGCACTTGAGCCGCTGGCTGCAGGAATTGAAACAGCGTCCTGCGGTAAAGCAGGGCCTGGCCGCTTCCTCACGGGAGACCGGCCATGCAGACTAACCCCTCTTTCGCCCAGCGTTTCTTTTTGGCCGTCACCGCCAAACCCAAGACCATCGTTTTCCTTGGCTTTGTGTTTATCGTGATTTCGGCTTCCCTGCTGCCCGGATTGCAATAGGATACGCGGTTGGATGCCTTCATTCCCGCCTCGGATCCCTCCCTGCAATTACGCGATCGAACCGGCGAGCTGTTCGGGCTGGAAGACCCCATGGTGATCGCATTAGTCAACGAAGGAAGACATGGAGTATTCAACCCCCATTCCTTGTTTTTGCTGGACTGGCTCACCCGTGAGATCCGCAAGCTTCCCAATATCGATCCCGACCGGGTCACCAGCCTGGCCACGGAAAACAACATCACCGGCACCGAAGAAGGGATAGAAGTAAAGCCTTTGTTCGACGAGCCACCTGCCCGTCAGAGTGACGCTGACAGGATCCGCGCACAGGTGATGGATTTCCCCTTGCATCTCGGCAGTCTGGTGGCCAAAAATGGCACCGGAACCCTGATCGTCGCCGAACTGCACGATCAGAAACAGGCCCAACAAGTCTACCAGGCTCTCATGGATCTGGTGGCGCGAGCACCCTTGGCGCCAGGAGAGAGCCTGCATGTCGCCGGCGAAGGTGCGGTGGTAGGCTACATGGGGGCCTATATCGATGCCGATGCGATACGGCTCGATCCCGTTGCAGCCATTGTCATTACCCTGCTCTGCCTGCTGGCGTTCCGCACCTTGCGGGGGATGCTGCTGCCGAATCTGGTCGTTCTGGCCACCGCCGGAAGTGCCATCGGGTTGATGGCAGCCTCCGGCATCCATTTCTTCGTGATCACCAATGCCCTACCGGTGGTGTTGATCGGCATCGCCGTCGCCGATTCTATTTTCGTTCGCTGATGGCAGGCTTCATGGCCATGCTGCCGGTGGTGGTGACGATTTTGATGATCTACGCGGTGATGGGTTTCAAAAGGATATGGCTGTCGATCAGCACCACCATGTTTGCCACCATCGCCATCGGCCTGGGCGTGGATTTTTCCATTCATACCCTGGAACGCTTGCAAACCGGGATCCGACGGGGAGACACCCTCGATGAAGCCATCGGCAACCTCTATCCCTCCAACGGACGGGCGCTGCTGTTCAACTTCGCCGCCCTGGCGCTGGGGTTTGGGGTCCTGTCCACCAGCAAGGTGGTGGCTCTACAGGAATTCGGCGTGCTGGTGGCCGTCGCCATCGCCACCAGTTTTCTCACCAGCATGACTCTGCTGCCGACACTGGTAAAAGTCTTCCGTCCCCGTTTCATGACCGGCAAAGAGACCCGTTCACCCCCCACCCAAACCCTAGGAGAAGCCTCATGAATACCCTCCTCCCTCTTTTGGCCGCAACCTTTTTTCTGTTCACCGATGGCGCTTCTGGCACGGAACTTCCCAGCGGAAACGAGATCGCCCGCCGTATCAACGAACGAGACGAAGGCCTCGCCGTCTCCAGACAGGTAACGATGGAAATGACAGAAGCCAGCGGCAAGACCCGAATCCGCGAAACTCAGGGCTTCAGAAAATATTACGGCAGGGAAAAACGCACCGTGATCTTTTATCTAAACCCCAGGAGCATCCGCGGCACCGCGTTTCTCACCTACGATTATCCCGAAGCAAAGCATGACGACGATCAATGGCTATACCTGCCGGCACTGCGCAAGGTTCGCCGCATTTCGGCATCCGAGCGGGGGGATTACTTCCTTGGCACCGACTTCACTTATGAAGACATCAAGCTGGAAACCCGCGTATCCCTCAAGGATTACCGACGCAACACCGTGGGTGAAAGCGAAGCCGACGGCGTCCACTGTCTGCAGTTGGAGAGCTTCCCGGTGTCCCAGGAGATTGCCGAGGAACTGGGCTACAGCAGGGTTTTTCAGTGCGTAGACGACCAGATCTGGATAGTGCGCCGTTCACAAATGTGGGATCTAAAGGGCCAGCCGCTCAGAACCATCCACTTCCGCGATATCCGTCAGATCCAGGAGATCTGGACGCCACATACGATCGAGGTGGTCAACCCCAAGACCGGACATCGGACCCGTCTCCTCTTTGCCAATGTGGACTATCAAGCGGGGGTGGAGGACCGGATCTTTACCAAAAACGCCCTGAAGCGCGGCTGGCGCCGCTGACAGGCGAGTGATCCCGTGAAAGCCATCGTTGCCATGCTGGTGCGACGGGGGCTCCTCTGGCCTTTTCTGACTTGGGCCGTGGATATGGGAGCCTCGCTGACGGCGAGCGGCCAGTGGGCCGTGGGAACCGACTCAGGCAGCCACCAGGCTCTGAACGGGACCCTCCGGCCGGAAGTCGACCGAGCCCACCACACAATCCGCCTGGATGTCATGAGCTGTCAATGCCTTCAACATACCCACCTGGATCGCACCCAGGCTGCCTCCACCGGCGAAAACGAATACATTCAAGATCTTCTGGTTCATAGATTTGGGTATTCGATGATTTCTGGGCCATTGTAACAGCCATTTATCCGGCCTAACGAAGGCATTGTCGCTGGAGAGCATTGAATGGGTCGAGCGGAACCTCCTATTGAAATTCCGGTTTGAGGAAATAACCGGGAAGGTCTCGACCACGATATCTTCATGACAGATGAAGTTGGCCATCTGCAGGTACAGAGGGGACCACATCAAAATCTGTATTCTCAGACTGCGCTGGACAGAAGAAGTAAGAAACCGCGATGACGAGCGTCCCATCGTTGCCGGCATGAAAAATCAACCTTCGCAGTTCAGGAGACAACCATGAACTGTTCTAAACAGACCTCCAACACCGCTCTGATTTCCTTGGTAGTAGCGCTATTGGGAATTGAACAGATTTCAGCTGCAAGCATGTCCCCCATCACCTCTATGGGGAGCGTCGCCCAGTTCGATAGGGAGGGCAAACTGAGCAGGCCGACTGGATACCGAGAATGGGTTTTCATAGGGGCACCGCTCACCCCCAATGACATGAATGATGGCAAAGCCGTTTTCCCGGAATTTCACAATGTCTATATCGACCCGGCCAGCTTGGAGCCACTGGAAAAGAACCGGCGAGTTTCCCGATGGGACAGTGATCGTGAAAGAGCTGGTCAGTGTGGGTGGCAAACAGACCCCCAGCGGGAAAGGCTACTTCCAGGGTGAATATATCGGTCTGGAAGCGATGACGAAAAGCAAACGTCATTTTCCCGATTCAGTCAGCCATTGGGGGTTTTTCCGTTTTACCATCGAAAATAGCCCTCGGCTTCATCAAACGGCTACCGCGCAACCCAGAGGAAACTGTCAGGTTTGCCATCAGGCCAGTGCCGCGAGGGATCAGGTATTTACCCAGTATTACCCGGTTCTGCGTGCTGCAGCCGGTCGCGGCGAGGCGGGCACCGGAAGATAAGGTAAGTCAATCAACCGTCCTCCCCAACTTACCCCCTCTCGCCAGGAAGGGGGATCTTTCTAAAGGAAAGCCCTTTCTGCCGACGTCATTCGGATTTATTGTACGAATCGTTCGTCATCTCGTTGATTTCTTCAACGGTGTAGCGGGGTGTGATGTGTCGAGGACAATTCCAGTCAAATGCCTGCACTTTGAGGACCACAAGCCGCTCGATTTGGCCTGGGTATCCGGCAACTTTCAGTTGATCATGGAGGCTGGGGTTGTCAGCTGCTTCCATAATGGATGCTTCGGCCCAAATCTTCAAACGTTGCTGATGAGGGTAGTCCATCAGAATCAAGGCGACTTTCTGGTTCGCTTCGATATTACCGGTACTGATGTACTGACCGTTGCCCCGGAAATCCGCATAGCCGATGGTGGTGTCATCAATGACTCTGAGAAAACCTTTCTCGCCGCCGCGGAACTGCACGTATGGCCAGCCGTTCCCACCGACCGTGGCCATGTAAAAACTGTCCCGACTATGTATGAACAAGGCTTCTTTGGCAGTGAGTCGATAGCGGTCTCCGGTCTTTTCCATGCGTTCGTAAGCATGGCGCGTACCGTATCGCTCCTGAACCTTCTTGACACTGGGAGTGAATGCGTAGCGGGTGAAGTTCTTGCTCATGGTATTACCTCCATTGTTGTCACAGACCCAGTTCTGTAAGATCCTGGTGCCCCTGGGGACGACGACCCAATGGCCAGTGGTACAGGCGCTGAGTCTCACTGATCGGCAGATCATTAATGCTGGCGATGCGCGAGCGAATCATACCACTGCTATCGAATGCCCAGTTATCATTACCGTAGGAACGAAACCAGTGACCCGCATCGTCGTGCCATTCGTAGGCGAACCGCACGGCAATGCGGTTGTCCGTAAATGCCCACAATTCCTTGATCACTCGATAGTCCAGTTCCCTGCTCCATTTACGCAGCAGGAATCGAACGATTTCTTCGCGTCCGGTGATAAACTCGGTGCGATTACGCCATTTGCAATACAGCGTATAGGCCAGGGAGACTTTTTGCGAATCGCGATTGTTCCAACTGTCTTCGGCGAGGCGTACTTTTTGTGCAGCAGTCTCGGGTGTGAACGGCGGTAACGGGGGTCTGGCATTGGCGTTACTCATGATCATTGCCTCTTGATCGAAGTTGTCCAGAAGGCCGGGGCGATTTTGGATCACCCCGGCCGCTCAGAGGAAGATCAGTGGGATGTCACCCTGGACTGCAGGAAACAGCGGATCAGTTGCGCAATCACCTGGCCATCCTCCTCCAGCGCAAAGTGGCCGGTGTCAAGGAGGTGAAACTCAAGGTTCTTGAGATCACGTTGATAGGGATAAGCACCCTCGGCGGGAAAGATGTAATCATTCTTGCCCCAAACGATTAGTGTCGGTGGCTGATGCTTGCGGAAATAAGCCTGCCACGCCTGGTAGTGTGGCACATTGTTCTGGTAGTCATAGAACAGGGCCAGCTGAATCTCCGGATTGCCTTTTCGGGTAAGATGTCGCAGATCCACGTTCCAGTTGTCCGGGCTGATTTTTTCGATATCACGCACGCCATGCGTGTACTGCCACTTGACGCCTTCCGGTGAGATAAAGCCAACCAGGGGCTTGGCGTTCTCAGGTGTTGGGGTTTTCCAATAGATTCTGATCGGATTCCAGAAGTCACGCAAGCCTTCGACGTAGGCATTACCATTTTGCACAATCAGGGCCTGAACCCGTTCAGGATACTTGGCTGCCAGACGGAAGCCGATTGGTGCGCCATAGTCCATCAAGTACAAGCTGTAGCGTTTGATAGCCAGTTTGTTGATAAAGGCATCGATAAGCGTGGCCAAGTTGTCGAAGCTGTAGTCGAATTCGTCCATTGCTGGCTGTTCGCTGTTGCCAAATCCCGGATAGTCAGGTGCCACAAGGTGAAACTTGTCTGCTAGTGCGGGGATCAGATTGCGGAACATGTGCGACGAGGTTGGAAAGCCGTGGAGCAACAAGATGGTAGGTGCATCACTGGGACCCGCCTCACGATAAAAGACCTCCACGCCATTGACGGTGATTGTCTTGTAGTGGGTCTGCTGCGTTTGCTGGACGTTCTCCTTCCCCGTGGGGCAAACATCGGTGGCTTGGGTGGCAGCAATACTCACGGGGGGGGCGGTGATTAACGCCAACGCCAGTATGTTGGCCAACAGGTTCAATTTGTTTACGGTCGTGTATGCTTTGTTCATGATTGGATTACTCTTTTAACTTTGTTTAGTCGATTTGTCTGGGCCGCGTCTTCTCTCCATCCAGTAAAGCGATGGGTGGGTAGTCAGACAGATACTCAAACTTCAGGACAAAGGTAACTACTCGCCCCCCCCCCCGACCATTGTCTGTTTTTCACCAGGCAATTAT
>CAYUPV010000046.1:0-15976 GCA_964445885.1 uncultured Methylococcales bacterium | reverse complement strand
CAAACCAATACCCTGCTCCCTGCTTGGTTCTTTCATGCTTCGGGGTGAAACGGTGCCTTCATGAGCGTTACCGTGAAAGATCCTTTTCAGGGAATCAGGGTAGGTTGGGTTGAGCGAAGCGAAACCCAACAATCTTTTATGTGCCGGGGTGATGGCAGGCGCATCATGGACGTTATCGTGAAAGATTCGTGTGGGCAGGGAGCAGGGGAGTGGTTTTCGGAACGCCGTAAATCATCCGTCCCTGGAGGCTCGGACGCGGCCGTCTAGGCCGCGTACGCCCTCAAACCACTCCCCTGCTGCCCTGCGTGGTTGTTCCATCCTTCGGGGTGATGGCCAGCTCTTCATAAAAGTTACCGAGAGAGATTTCCTTTCCAAGAGGGGTTGATGAGATAGGGGTGGAATCGGAAGGGATTCCTTCCCCCTTTATCAAAGGGGGATCGAGGGGGATCTCTTTCCTCAGGGTGAGGGTTGGCCTACTCCCTGTACGGGAGGGTTTCCAACCTGACCATAGTGCGCCGGATGAATATATCGCTTTTTGATTGATATGATGACAAAAACAAAATGGCTCGCTGTCGCCGTCTTCGTGATAGTACTCGATCAGCTGAGCAAGCTTTGGGTGGTGGCATGTCTGAGACTCTATCAGCGGATCGAGATCCTGCCGTTGTTTGATCTTACCCATGTTCATAATACTGGGGCAGCATTCAGCTTTCTGGCCGATGCCGGAGGCTGGCAGCGCTGGTTTTTCCTGGGGCTGGCGGTGCTGATCAGTGGTGCCATCTTGCATTATCTTTGGCGTCTGAAGGCGCATGAACAAGGGCAGTTGGCCGGTTTGTCCCTGATTCTGGGGGGCGCCCTGGGTAATTTCATCGACCGGGCCAGGCTGGGATTTGTGATCGATTTTCTCGATTTCCACTATCGGCAGTGGCACTGGCCGGCGTTTAACATTGCCGATGCGGCCATCACCATAGGTGTGGCGTTGTTGTTGCTGGACAGTTTCAGACCTCATCAAAAGAACAAGGAAAAGGAGCCTGATCATGGCGGTTGACCCCAAGAAGAGACAGAAGAAACTTCAACGCAAGGCGCAGAAACGCAAGCAGAAGGTCGGTACGAAAAGCAAGGAGCAGGGAAAGGGGCTGCAGCCTGGCAAGTACGTCGAGCACCCCATCCTCGAATGTCTGCTGGGAGAGAGCCTCGACGAGGTAGGCATGGGGAGTGTGCTGATTGCCCGCGAGACCCCTTATGCCGAGGTGGCGGTGAGCGCCTTCGTGGTGGACGTATGGTGCCTGGGGGTCAAAGAGGCCTTCTTTACCGTCATGCGCAAGGCCGATTACTTCTCCAAGCTCAAACCGATGCTGACCAAGACTCACGAGGAACACGGCATCAGGGAGGTGGAACCTGCCTGTGCCCGTAAGCTTCTGCAGCAGGCAATAGACTATGCGGAAGCCTTGGGTTTCGAGCCGGCCGAAGATTACTTACGCGCAGAAAAGCTGTTTGGTGATGCGGATCCATTCCAATGTGACACCGGGTTTGCTTTTGGCCGCGAGGGCAAACCCTGTTACGTCCAGGGCCCCAATGACGGCATCAAGGTCGTGCGTTATGTACTGAGCCGGTTGAGTGAAACCGTGGGGGAGGGCAACTTCGATTATCTGGTCGAGATCGACGGGGAGCGCCAGGCCAGCCGGCCGGAATTGGAGGAGCTTTGGGATTGAGGCGGTGCTGATCCGACAGGAGAACGGTGGCCGCTGAAGCCGGACGGCTGCGCCGGGTATTGGGCCTGGGTGCGCTGACCGTTTACGCGGTAGGCGATATTCTGGGAGCAGGGATCTACGCCCTGGTCGGTAAAGTGGCCGCACTGGCCGGTACCGATGCCTGGATTTCCTTCATTGTCTCAGCCTGTCTGGCGGCGCTGACCGGTCTGACCTATGCCGAGTTCAGCTCCCGTTATCCCCTGGCGGGCGGGGCATCCGCCTATTCCCGCAGGGCCTATGGCCCTTCCATCGCGTTCTTCGTCGGCATGTTCGTGCTGGCCAGTGGCATCAGTTCCGCCGCCACTGTGGCGCGGGCTTTCGTTGGCTATCTCGAGGTGTTCGTTCATGTGTCCCCGGTTCTGACCAGCCTGGGATTGTTGCTGATCATGAGTCTGATCAATCAGGCGGGTATCCGTGAGTCGAGCCGCATCAATCTGATCCTGACCGCCGTCGAGGTGGGTGGGTTGCTATTGGTGATTGGAGCGGGTATCGATGCCATGCGGACGATGCCGGCCACGGGGATGCTGCAGCGTCTGACCCCTTCCTGGGATATTCCCGCAATCCTGGGGGGTGCCACGGTGGCTTTCTACAGCTACATCGGCTTTGAAGATACCGCTAATGTGGCCGAGGAAGTGCGTACACCCCAACGCATTATGCCTTTGGGGATACTGTTGGCCATCGGCTTTACCTGCCTTCTATATACGGTCATTTCCCTGATCGTGTTGGCGGTGATGCCCCTGGAGCAGTTGGCCACCTCGGGGGCTCCATTACTCGAGGTGATCAGAGTGGCACAGTGGGCCTTGCCGTCATCGCTATTCGCTGTCATTGCACTTTTTGCAGTTGGCAATACGGGTCTGTTGAATCTGGTCATGGCTTCCAGGCTGCTATACGGTATGGCTCGCGAGGGATTGTTGCCTGAGGTCTGTGCCAAGTTGCATCCACGGCGGCACACACCGATTGTGGCTATTTGGCTGGCTTTTGGGTTGGCTGCCTGTCTGGCCTTGACAGGAGAGGTCAGAGTGCTCGCCCAGACAACCGGTCTGTTGCTGCTTTGGGTATTCACGCTATTGCATGCTGGACTATTGCTGATTCACAACAAGGAACCCAGACCGGAACATGCTTTCCATACACCCAATTGGGTGCCATTGCTCGGGGCTCCGGTCTGCGTTTTCCTCGCGATTCAATATCCCCTGGGGGCCTACCTCAGGGCAGGGAGTGTGCTGCTAGTGGCAGCTGTTTTCTATTTTCTGCTGGGCAGAAGAAGCCAACCCTCACGTTAGGTTTAATTACCTGTCAGATCGATCTCGGCTTTTTATATCCGCACCTCGATTGCTGTTGAGAATTTGACTTGCGGATTCGCCCGGCTTCCATATTTGAAAGCGCGAAGAATGTTTGACTCTGAGTAGGTGGGGGAATTATGCTCAAGCAAAGATGCATAAGGTATCGTTGTTCTTTGCGTCTCTTTATTCTATGACGCATCAATTGTTCAGGGCCGAAGGGAAGGGCGAGACATGGCAAATATCACGGCTTCTGTTGGAAAAGGTGGCGTCAACAAGCGTGTTGATGTCTTGACCGTTCAGAAATTGCTCAACCAGCATATCAGGTCCATTACGCCTTTGCGCCCGCTGGCTGAAAATGGTCGTGTGGGTCCAGCTACCCTTGGTGCGATTGAGGAGTTTCAGCGCCGAGTGGTTGGATTGACAACACCGGATGGTCGGGTCGATCCGAACGGAAGAACATTGCGTGCCCTTAATCAACATCCGGTGGCTCCCGCTTCCATCACTGGGACTGGATCCCCCAGGGTCACTTATTCGACGAGTCTCCCTCCCTCGAAGCAGATCGTTTCGGCCTACGCGCTTTCTGTCATCAAGCTGGCGTTGCGGCAAACTGGAATGCCGCAAGCGGTCATCACCAGCACTATTCGCACGCCGGACGAGCAGGCGCGGATTATGTATGGAAACGCCAAGAAGAATTTAAAGGGACAATTCAAATTATATGGCGCGACGGGGGATGAAGTATTGAAAGTTTATGAAGCCAACCGCACACGTCCAGAATCCGAAGTGATCAAGCTAATGGAGCAGAAAATCGAGGATCTTCTGAAGCAGGGCCGCAGGACCTCCAATCATGTTGTCACGACGGATCAATACAAAACGTTGAACATTTTTGATATCGGCGTGAACTCTACACGGGCGGTATGCGGTGCAGCCTTCGATATCGATAAGTTCACCAAGGTGCTGAACGGCCTGGTCCAAGAGGGTTATATTGACAGACTGATCGATGAGACCAATAAGTCCAATTCCTGCTGGCATATAGAGATCCAGCCAAACAAGAAACCCCTGCCTGATTAACCGGCCGACACGAATCATGCAACCAAACATCACACGCCAATGGCCATGGCTCATTTTTTTTGTTTCCTTCGGCGCCGCCGCGCAACCTTGTCAGATCAAGATGGTCGATCTGGCCCCCGCCTTACAATCTTCAGGCTCGGGTCAAGTAATCACAGTATCCGGTCTGAGGGATATTCACAGCGATGAACCTGTCAGGCGTTACCTTCAGGTTCTGCCCGATGGGGTGATGGCTGTGATAGAGCAGAAGCATTGTCTGATGTACAACCTGACGGTGACCCTGATGTTACCCGAAGGACAAACACCAGAAAAGGCAGCTGATCTTCTGTCAGGAATCCTGAAGAAAACCGTGGTGTGGAAAAAATGGTTCCAGGCAGTGGATGCGGCAAAGATACTGCGCGACGAATTGGCCGGCAAGTGCTTCCTGGCCCGCCTTGATCAGCAAGGAAGTGTTGCGCTGGCGTTGGATAGAAAAATAAGCGCTAACAATGAAAACAGTGAAGTGCTCCTGACCGTGGTCAAACCGGATTCTGGCACCTTGCCGTTCAAAACGATCATTTCGCTCTATGTGGGTGTCGGTGGGTTGTGATAGCCTCTTGAACATCGTGAATCAATTATCGGACAGCAGCTTGTGAAACCGAGCCCAGTCAAAGCTCGCACCCGGATCGGTTTTGCGCTCGGGGGCGATATCACAGTGGCCGACGATTCGTTGTGGTGTCAACTCTGGGTATGACTGCATCAAGCTGGTGATGACCCGCGCCAAGCGCTGATACTGTGCGTCGGTGTAGGGGACAGATTCGGTACCTTCCAGTTCGATGCCGATGGAAAAATCGTTGCATCTTTCCCTGCCTTCAAATCTGGATGTCCCAGCATGCCAGGCTCGGCGCTGAAAGGGAACATATTGAGTCAATCGACCCTGACGGTCGATCAGGAGATGTGCCGAGACCCTGAGATCAGCGATCTTCCTATAAAAGGGATGTTCCTCAGGGGAGAGACGGTTGCAGAACAGTCGGTCGATCGTATCACCACCAAATTCACCCGGTGGCAGGCTGATGCAATGGATGACCAGCAGAGAAATTTCCCCGCTGGGGCGATCATCTTGGTTGGGGCTCGGGATTTTCCGCGCATTGGACAACCATCCCTTTCGTATGGTCCCCGACTCTGTTGGTTGCCTGTGATTCATAATTATGAGAAGCCAGTCACGGTTAGCTGTATTGTTAAAGCTTAAGATTAACCGTAAATCTGTGACAACGACAAGCGGCCCATTTTGGGTCTGTATAACACAGACTGTTGGAGCAAGAACATGATTCCTGAAAAGAATGTCGTCGACTTCAAAGAACGCAACTCATCCCCAGTCAACCAATCCAGTCTTATCGTTGCGGAATGTCGCAAGCTGTTTCAACAAGAGTTCACCCCTATCCTGTCGAGATTCTTCGAAAAGCTGGACGATGAGCTGTTTGAGATGTCCGACAAGGCGGTCAGCAGCACCATTCAGGAACTCTATTTCGAGGCCATGCGTTATTTGCGCCGGGAAAGGGAAAATATAGAGCGCCAATATCTGCAGGCGGTGCTCAATGGCTACGATGAATTCTGGCAGTCGAAGGTACCACGGAAGAGTGCGTCGACCTCGGCGACTTCACTGGATCTGGGCGAAGACGATCTGACGCTGGTGGAGAACGAAACGCTTGAAACCGATCTGGCGGTAGCCACACTGATCAACAAAGGGAACAATCTTTTCCACCGGGATCTGTATGCTGTCAACAAACGCTTTGCCAAACTCCTCACCCGTACCGAGATAGGCAACGAGGAAAATCCGGTAGCACCTTACAAACTCGGTAAGACCTTCGCCGAGGTATTGCGCCCACTGACTTTGGAGTTGAAGGTCAAGCTGATTCTGTTCAAGCTGTATGAGAAGTATGTCGTCGGCGAACTGGAGGTCGTATACGAAACTTTAAACGATACTTTGGCAGACAAGGGTGTACTTCCGGAGATTCCCCGGAAGATCAAAAAACGTTCTGGCAATGGCGCCGCTACCCATTCACAGGGAGCAGATTCTCTCTCCAACGAAGCGGGCGGAGCGATACCGGATCAGACCACCTATGTGCAGGCAATCCAGACGATGCATACCTTGTTGTCAGCCTGGCGTGGTCAAGTGGGTTTACCTTCTCTGGCCAGCATGGCCCAGGAACCCGGCGTCGTGGTCAGTGAAACCCAGGAACTGGTGGGGGCATTGTCTTCTTTGCAGGATCCGGAGCAGGTGGCCAAATTGACCGACACCCTGCAGCAAGGAGAAGGAGCCAGTGTCAAACTTGTCCTGGCAGAGCATCTCAGTGAGGTGCATGGGGGGAAACGGGCCCTGTCTCAAGTGGATGAAGATATCATCGACATGATTGGCATGATCTTCGATTTCATTCTCGAAGACCGTAATTTGCCAGCCAAGCTCAAAGCGGAGATCGGCCGTTTACAGATACCAATAATCAAAACAGCCATCCTGGACAAGTCTTTCTTTTCAAAAAAGAACCATCCGGCCAGGATTCTGTTGAATCAACTGGCACATGCTGGAATCTCCCTGTCGGGAGATGAAGAGCTGGATCAGAATCCGGTGTATCAGCGTATCCATTCGATAGTGGAGCGGATCCTGAATGAATTCTCTCAGAATGTCGAATTGTTCGATGATCTGTTGCAGGAATTCAGTGAATTCATGGAACAGGAAAGCAAGCGAAGCGAAAGGTTGGAAGAGCGAACCCGTCAGGCCATCCAAAGTAAGGAGCATCTGCTGTTGGCCAAGCAAGAGGTGGCCGATGAAATTGCCTGGCGGTTGAAGGACAAAAACCTGTCACCACGGTTGACACATTTCTTTTCGAACACCTGGAAGGATGTCTTGCTGCTCTCCTGTTTACGCAAAGAAAGGGACCCGGATTCATGGACGGCCAAGCTGGCACTGACGGATACTTTGTTTTGGACCCTGACATCTCCCAAGGACGCAACCGAACGAAAACGGGTCATTCAACGTATTCCCGGGGTGTTAAGAGCATTGCGCCTGGAACTGGAAGAGATATCCCTGAATCCCAAACAAGTGGCGTTACTGTTCAAGGAACTGGAAAGCACCCACCAAACCTTGCTTCAAGGTGACAACCATGGGACCAATCCCCAGCTTGAAAAGGAAATGCTGGCGATATCGTCCAATCTACCCGATGTGGATGATCTGGACATCACCGATCTGACCGACCTTCAGGATATGGATCTCGAAGAGGAGATCATTCTCATCTCTGAAGAGACGGTGGATGCTGACAGTGATGGATTCGTGATCAAGGCCAAAGCAATGGAGGTGGGGGACTGGCTTGAACTGGCTGATTCAGCAGGAAAGACCCAACGGATCAAGCTTTCCTGGATCAGCAAAGTGACGGGAACCCGGGTCTTCGTGAATCGCAGAGGGATGAAAGTTGCAGAGTATACTCTCAACGGTTTGGCTGCGGAATTGCGTCGGGGTAATGCAATAATCGTCGATGGTGCCAAGGTGCCTTTGATGGATCGGGCATTATCATCAATGATGAGTGCCTTGAACCACCCTGCCACGCAAAAGCAGGGTCAGGAAGTACAAGAAGCCGAACCGACAGTTTCTTGAACCTCATATGCGTAGAGGTTGCATCCGCGTCTTAATCAGATAAGAAACGGTGAAAGAAGCACCGCCATCAGGCTCAATACTTTGGTCATCGGGTTGATGGCTGGGCCGGCAGTGTCCTTATAGGGGTCGCCAACCGTGTCTCCGGTGACCGCAGCGTGATGAGCGGGGGATCCCTTGCCCCCGTAGTGGCCGGCCTCTATATACTTTTTGGCGTTGTCCCAGGCGCCGCCACCGGTGCTCATGGCAAGAGCAAGCAGCAGGCCGGTGGCTACGGCGCCCATTAGCATTCCTCCGACCAACAGGGCCATGCTGCCATCGGGCATCCAGGGAGCGGCAATGGCGGCTGTCAGCGGGGCCAGGATAGGGAGGGAACCCGGAACTATCATACTGACGATTGCAGCACGGGTCAGCATGGCCGTTGCCTGGGCGTAGTCGGGTAGCGCTTTGCCATCCAAAATACCCGGGTTTTCTCGGAACTGTCTTCTGATCTCATCGACGATTCTTCCTGCTGCCTTGCCTACGGCATCCAGAGCCATGCCGCTAAATTGAAAGGGCAGTAGGGCGCCTATGAATATTCCGCTGAGGACGAATGGATCATCCAGGGAGAAAATCAGATTTTCCCCACGGGCATCGAATTCCAGCCGGTAGGCCGCGAAAAGTGCCAGTGCAGCCAGACCTGCAGAACCTATAGCGAAAACTTTGGTGAGTGCCTTGGTCATATTACCTGCCGCATCCAGGGCATCCGTATTGTCCCTGGCCGTTTCTGGCAGACCCGCCATCTCGGCGATGCCACCCGCGTTGTCTGCCACTGGGCCATAAGCATCGATGGCGATGACGATGGGAGTCATCGCCAAAAGACCCGTAGTGGCGATGGCTATCCCGTAAACTCCAGCCAGATGGTGGGCCAGGATCACGCCTACGGCAATCATGAGGGCGGGCAGGGTTGTTGATTTCATCCCCACCGCCAGACCGGTAATGATGTTGGTGGCATGGCCCTGGCAGGAAGCGCTGGCGATCCTTTGCACCGGCGAAAAGCGCGTTGCAGTAAAGAAGGCCGTATTCAAGACCATGCCGAATCCGACTCCCAATCCCACCAAACTGGCAAGAAAGAGCTGATGAGGGGAGAAGGCCTCTTGATTGGCCAGGAAATGATCTCCCACCAGATAATAACCCAGGGCAGTCAGGACCAGGCTGGCGATGACCGCCTGCAGGAGTGCCATCCCCACCCTTGCACTGCCCCCAAGCCACACGAATTGCCCCCCTATGAGGCAGGCCAGCAGGGCCACGGCCCCCATGACCAGAGGAAAAGTCTGCAATACCGGTTGCCCTGGCGCCAGCCAGGAAGCCACCAATATGCAGGCCACCAGGGTGACGGCATAGCTTTCGAATACATCGGCTGCCATTCCCGCACAATCCCCCACGTTGTCACCGACATTGTCTGCGATGACCGCAGGGTTGCGTGGGTCGTCTTCTGGAATGTTTTGCTCGATCTTGCCAGCCAGATCTGCCCCGACATCGGCGGCCTTAGTGAAAATCCCTCCCCCAAGGCGGCCGAAGATGCTGATCAACGAAGCCCCAAAGCCGAGCCCCGCCAAGGGGGCCAGGCCTGTCTGGGGTTGTTGCTGCAGCCACAGATAGAAGCCGGTGACAGCTGCCAGGGCCAGGCTGGCGAGCAGAAAGCCTGTCACCGATCCGCTACGATAGGCGATTTGTAGCGCCCGGCCCAAACAATTCCGGGCCGCATTGGCTGTGCGCACATTGGCGTGAACCGCGATCCACATACCGAGAATCCCGGACATCCCGGAGCAGATTCCGCCAATAGCGAATCCGGCTGCAGTGGGTGGACCAAAACGAGGAATCATCCATAACAACACGAAAATGGCCAGCCCGACAGCGGCGATGGTGCCATACTGAATTCGCATGAATGCGGCGGCCCCTTTGCGGATGGCCAGATAAGGCAGTTGTAATGGCTTTGGACCCGCTGGCTGCCCCAGGACCCAGGCTGCACACCCCAAAGCATAGAGTGTCCCCAGACCCGAAGCCATGAGACAGAGTGGTATAGCCCAATCCATTTTTCCCTCCCTTGAACTCTGAAATTTGATCGGCGTCTCAAAAGCAGGCCTATTTACACGCCATCGAGCTCTTGGAATAATGCTAGACACGTCTCAAGTCATCCTAACACAACCCCCCGAAGAGTCTATGACCACGCCTGCTTCCCGCGATGACCTGAAGTTGCTTCTCGATATCCTGCCAGCTGCTTTACAGGAACCATTGTCGCTACACCGCGAAGCGGGACTGCTTGAAATCGTCATGGATCTGGGTCGCCTGCCCGAAGCCCGTTATGCTGATCACACCGTCAGGTTGAACGAAACACCGGTGAGCCATGCGGATATCGCCCACGTGGTGGCCCAGGTGGGCGAATTCGGCGCCGACAACCGGGCGGGCATCGAGGGAACCCTCCACCGGATATCGGCGATCCGTAACCGCAAGGGGCAAATCATTGGTTTGACCCTGCGGGTGGGACGCGTGGTGACCGGAACCATCGATCGGATCCGTGATTTGGTCGAATCCGGGAGGAGCCTGTTGCTATTGGGCCGGCCCGGGGTGGGTAAAACCACCAAACTGCGCGAGGTGGCCCGGGTGTTGGGCGATGAATTCGGCAAACGGGTGGTGGTGATCGACACCTCCAATGAGATTGGCGGTGATGGTGATATTCCCCATCCTGCCATTGGCAGTGCCCGCCGGATGCAGGTGACTCATCCCAACAAGCAACACGCGGTGATGATCGAGGCGGTGGAAAATCACATGCCGGAGGTCATCGTGATCGATGAGATCGGCACTGAGGCAGAGGCGCTTGCAGCCCGCACCATCGCCGAGCGCGGGGTACAGTTGATCGGCACCGCTCACGGCAACACGCTGGAGAATCTGGTACAGAATCCCTCTCTGTGCGATCTGGTGGGTGGTATCCAGACGGTGACCCTTGGAGATGATGAGGCCCGCTTCCGCGGCACCCAGAAGACGGTGAGCGAACGCAAGGCGCCACCGACCTTCGAGCAGGTGGTGGAGCTGGTCGATCGGGATGATATGATCGTCCATACTGATACGGCGGCTGCGGTAGATGCCATCCTCAGAGGCGAGGAGCCCAATGGCGTTCGCCGGACACCCCAGGGAGAGATTCCGCTGGTTCAGGAAGTTTCGACATCATCGGCCCAGCCTTTGTCTGCGGAGGCACTGAAGGGGGAAATTCGCATTTATCCCTATGCGATCAGTCGTGATCTGGTGGAGCGGGTGATTCGCAGCTTCCGTTTCGATGCCCGTACCGTGGCCAATCCGGAGAAGGCCGATATGATTCTTGCTTTACGCTCGCGTTCCGAGGATGCACGCTTGCGGCGGATCCTTCAGGTGACCGGCTTGCCGTTACACTGCATCAAGAAAAACAGCACCGCCCAGATCCGACGTCAGCTCCATCATCTCTTCAGTCAACCGGTGGAGGGCGCCGACGAGGATATCGATGCCGCGGTTCACGAAGTCGAGACGGCGGTGCAAAAAGTGTTGGCGGAATCGGTGGCGGTGGAATTGGCCCCCCAGCGCCATGAGGTACGTAAGATTCAACATCATATCGTCAATCGCTATCACTTGGTGGCCGAGAGTGTCGGTTCCGACCCGCTGAGAAGGTTGGTGATCTATCCGAACTGATGGCTTTCGATTTCCCGCGGCGTTTCTCCCGTCAGCCATGGGGTCTCCAGTTGCCTGATAGCAGGCGAAAGAATCAGCTGTTGAATTGACCCACTGAGTTTTGCAATCTTGAGGCCGTGTCGGCCAGTTTCCTTGCCTGATCGAGGTTGGATTCGGCATCACTGGCGGATTGATTGGCGATTTCCTCGATGTTGGTCACCATTTCGGTGATATGATCGATCACGGAGTGCTGCTCATTGACTGCAGCGTTGATTTGCACGTTGACGTCGGTGATGGCGGAGATCCTCTCGGTGATGGTATCGAAGGCGGTTCCAGCTTCCTCGGCCATAGTCTCGCTTTTTTGGGCCATTTCGTATCCCTGTTGCATCACCGTGACCGCTTGGTGGGCGCTATCTTGTAGTTTCTCGATCATGGCCTGGATTTCCTGGGTGGATTCCCGCATGCGCACATAAAAGATAGTAGAGATCTTCACCAATATTCCATATGTCACTGCTGTACCTAAATTCCAGCCACGAAATGTGAATGTGCGGCAAAGGGATTACCCAGTGTGACTTGAAGTGATTCGAATCAATCCGGGTTCGTCGCGTAGTCATACCTTTGGACTAAACTTCAATCAAACCCACATGGTGAAATTGGAGTGATGTGAATGTCGAAGCATACCGGCTGGAGGTTCGAATCTGGTTCTTTTGTGATCACGTTTATTGCGTTGACCCTCATCATTGCAGTAGCAGAATTCCTGGTGATGGAAGTGCTGGCCCGGCTGCCTGAGACAGGCGTGGTGCTGAATCCTTCTTTGGAAGGGATGCTGGATGCCGGTTTGCTGACCGTGATGAGTGCGCCGCTGGTGTGGTTCGTCTGCCTCAGGCCATTGCAGAGAAAGATTTCACTCGACCGGAAAAATATCGAGGAAAAGTCCCGCAGAAATGCTAAATTGAGGCGAGCGCTGGATGCCTGTCAAGAAATGATTCTGATCACCGATGGCAAAGGAAGGATCCGTTATACCAATCCAGCCTTGTGTCGCTTCACTGGCTATCAGGAAGAGGATCTTGTCGGTCAGAGCCCGGCCGTCTTGGACAGCCCCCATGCTGATCCAGAGGTGTTGGCTGCAATGAACGCGGCTTTGAAGGCTGGGCAACCCTGGTCAGGAAGGGTGTTGGGACGTCGTTTCGGTCCCAAATCCTTTCCTGTAGCCATCGAAGGCCAGACCCAAAAGCCCGACGAGTTTGAGTATTGGGCCGGCTTGCACGTAACCCCCATCATGGACAGACGCGGCAATCTGGTTGGCTATGTCCAGATCCAGCGCGATGTCAGCGCAGAAGTGGAGCGGGAGAAGTTTGCCAGGATGGAGAAAGCGGACAGCGAAGCGAGATTGAGGATAGCTGAGATCCTGGCTGGGCAGGGAAATCTGGAACAACGTATCAAGGAGGTGCTGGAGGTACTGTTCGAGTTGGATGGACTGGCATTGCAGAGGAAAGGCGGACTGTTCCGCAAGAACGGCGAGGTTCTCGATATGTTCGTCCTGCATGGGCAGTTCACGGATGAATTTCGTGAAAAGGAAAGCCAGATTCCCTTGGGGGTTTGTCTATGCGGAAAAGCAGCGCTATCGGGAGAACTGCTGGTCTCAGACGACTGTTTTTGCGATCCCCGTCATGAACATCAATTCGAGGGAATGAAGTCCCACGGTCATTACATCATTCCCGTTGCCCAGAAAGATGAGGTTTTGGGGATTTTGTTCCTTTACACCGATCCCTATCCCGAGCACCATCCCGCCCGTCTCGCCACCCTTCGGCAGCTGGGTGAGATGCTGGGGTTGGCACTGCTGCAACAAGAAGCCCATGAAACCTTGCAGGAGGCCCGCGATCAGGCCCAGGCCCAGGCCCAGGCCAAAAGCGCCTTCCTGGCCAATATGAGCCATGAGATCCGTACCCCCATGAACGGTGTGCTTGGGATGCTGGATCTGTTAAAGGAAACGCCGATGTCCCATGAGCAGCAGGAACTGGTCCGGACGGCTGTCAATTCCGCCGATGCCTTGTTGGAAATCCTCAACGACATTCTGGATTTATCCAAACTGGAGGCGGGCAAGGTGGAGATCGAAAGGACTCGTTTCGTGCTGCCAGACCTTCTGGAAGAAGTCTGTACCTTGCTGGCTCCGCGTGCGCATTCCAAAAAATTGGATCTGAACCTGTTCCTTCCCCCCGAGTTGTCACCGGTACGGGAAGGAGATCACACCCGAATTCGTCAGGTGTTGACCAACCTCATCGGCAATGCGATCAAATTCACTGAAGAGGGAGAAGTGACTGTCAGTGTCCGGGAGCAACAGCCGGGGGAATTGCTGTTCGAGGTTCATGACACCGGCATCGGCATCTCGCCGAAAGCCCAGTCCCGCTTGTTTCAGCCATTCGATCAGGCCGATGTTTCCACCACCCGGCGTTTCGGCGGCACCGGGCTTGGGCTGAGCATCAGTAAGCGGCTGGTGGAATTGATGGCTGGAGTCATCGGTGTCGACAGTGCCTACGAAAAAGGAAGCCGCTTCTGGTTTAAGATTCCACTGTCAGCGCTGAACGACGAAACGGTGGAGACAAAGCCGTTGGCCGATCTGACAGGAAAAAGGGCGCTGGTCGTCGATGACAATGCCACCAACCGGAAGATCCTCGATGCCTATCTGAAGCATTTCGGTCTGGAAGTTGTCGATGCCATCGATGGTGAGGAAGCGCTGCAACTGCTCAATGAGGATGATGCTTTTGACATCGTGCTGACCGACATGCACATGCCAAGACTGGACGGTGCAGGTCTTGCTTCGGCCATGGCGGTCAATCCACGCCTTGCTCCTATCCCCCGCATGCTACTTTCTTCCGGGGTGATGATCAGCGTCGAGGACCGTCGTCGCCTGGGGATTGTCAAGAGCCTGTTGAAACCGGTTCGCCGCAATATGCTAAAATCCGCCTTGGAGGAAATCCTGGCAGGCAGCTCCAAACAGCAAGTTGTGGACAAGCCAAGCAGCGATGCCGCTTGGCCAGGTTGCAGGATTCTGGTGGCCGAGGATAACCCTGTGAACTGCAAGGTGATCACCACCCGCCTCAAGAAACTGGCGCTTCAGGTCGAAGTGGTTGAAAATGGTGCGGAAGCATTGGAGCGCCTGAAGTCCCAAACCTATGACCTGGTACTGATGGATTGCCAGATGCCCATCATGGATGGCTACGAAGCGACCCGTCGTCTTCGCAGCAGGGAACTGGAGCATCGGCTTTCCAGGATTCCCGTGATTGCCCTGACTGCCCATGTCGGCGAGGGCGAAAGGGAGAAATGCCTGAGTTGCGGCATGGACGATTACCTTAGCAAACCGGTCCGTGCTGAAATGCTGACACAAATGTTGAGTCGTTATCTGGGCAGTCCGGCAAAAAATGATGATGCACTCACCAAGCAAGAACCTGCTGTGCAATCGCAGCCAGAGGATTCCCCCCCTCAACGAGCTGTGTGCGATCTGGAAGCAGCATTGACCCAACTCGACCATGATCGTGAACTTCTCGATGAAATGATTGACCTCTGCCTTGAGGATCTGCCCCATCGACTGGATGACTTACGCACAGCCCAGACGACTGCTGATGTCGTTGGCCTGGCTGAGGCGGCCCATGCCATCAAGGGGATGGCAGGGCATTTCTTTGCCGATGAATTGACCGCTCAGGCCCGGGAACTGGAGCAGCTTGCTCGTCAGGGCGATTGCGATGCGGATGGCGTCCGGACTCAGGCTTTGCTACGGATCGCGGAGAAGGTAATGCAAACACTGAAGAAGGTGCATGAGGCGCCCCATGTCTCATGAATTCAATTTCGAGGAACTGAAGGCAGCGGATCGCCTGCCTTCTCCACCAGGAGTGGCGTTGTCCATTCTCCAATTGGTCGAGCAGGAGGATACTTCCATCGAGGAGCTGTCCAAGCTGGTCCAGGCTGACCCTGCATTGAGTTCGAAACTGCTACGTTTTGCCAACTCCCCCCTGGTGGCTTCACGCCGTCCCATTGCCGCGGTACAGGATGCAGTGACCCTGATCGGAATGAACGGGGTACGCAGTCTGGTGCTGGGATTATCGTTGGTGGGACGTTATAAAACCGGCGAATGTGAAAGCTTCGATTACCAGCGCTATTGGTCCGGCTCGCTTGCCTTGGCAGTCGCCATGGCCTCCTTGTCCGCTCATTCCCGTCTGGTTGCCCCGGAAGAAAGCTTCACTATGGGATTGTTGTCCGATATCGGACGTCTGGCGTTGGCTACCGCCTGGCCGGAGGAATACAGCCGTTGTCTCGAGCAGAGTCAAGCTGACAATGAGCTGTCAGCGTTGGAAAAGGAACGTTTCGCTATAGACAATGCCGCCCTGACCAGGCTGCTGCTGGCCGATTGGCGCCTGCCGGAGATTTTCATAGAAGCTTTATGCCTCAGTCATCAGGATGAAATCAACAGGGAAAACCGGGTCGGGCGTTTGGCGGGATTATTCGTGTTTTCCCGCCGAGTGCGCGATTACTGCCTGGCGGCGGAGGATGAACGTCGGGATATGATAGAAGCGATGCAAAGGGAGGCT
>CAYUPV010000045.1:0-15986 GCA_964445885.1 uncultured Methylococcales bacterium | reverse complement strand
CGATCTTCTCGCGTGGCCCCGCCGGCGTCAAGCGGACCGCTGCCTTCATCGGCGGACGCGACCCTGAGCTGACTATCCAGATGCTCAACTCCGCCAAAGAGGCGATGGTTCCTCCCTTCGAAATCTCAGTCTTGGCCGATCCGTCCGGGGCCTTTACCACCGCCGCCGCGATGGTCGCCGCCGCTGAACGGGAGCTGGCGAAAAAATTCTCCACCGACTTGGCCGGTAAGAACGTCGTGATCCTGGCTGGAACCGGGCCCGTGGGTCAAATCGCAGCGGTCCTGTGCGCCAAGGCCGGTGCCCACGTCATCATCTTTGGCCGCCAGAAGGAAAAGTCCGAACGCATCGCTTGTCTTTGCAACGCTTTTTTTGGTGAAGGCGGAACCCACATCCAGGCCGAGGGCAATGATGCGCTGGAGAACCATCTGCCAACAGCCGACGTCGTCTTTGCCACCGGAGCCGCCGGCATTCAATTGCTGACCGCCGAACAAGTGGCAGCGGCACCCAATCTCAAGGTCGCCGCCGACGTCAATGCCGTCCCCCCCGCAGGCATCGCCGGTATCGACGCCTTCGCTGACGGCACCCCGATCGCAGGCTCCCCCTCCGGTGCCGTGGGCATCGGTGCCCTGGCGATCGGCAACATCAAATACAAGGCCCATCAGCGCCTGTTGCAACTGATGCGCGATACCGACAAGCCGGTATATCTCCACTACGACCAGGCTTTCGCCGTCGCACGCGAATTCATTCAATCCAAAAGCTGACAACCCACGAGGCAATACCACTCATGATCACCCGTACCGTCCTGCACATGCTCAGCCCGCGTCCCCAGGTCAGTCCCTTCGACATCAACATGGCGGTGGATGCCGGATTCGACATGATCTTTCCCCACGCCACTGTCGAACCAAAGCAGGTCTATAGCCTGACCCAGGATATTATCTTCTCGCGTGGTCCCGCGGGCGTAAAAAGGACCGCGATCTTCATCGGTGGCCGTGACATCGACGTGGCCCTGGACATGATGGAAACCACCAAGAAGGCCATGGTGCCGCCTTTCGAAGTTTCGGTGCTGGCCGATCCCTCCGGTGCTTTCACCACCGCCACCGCATTGGTCGCCCTGGTGGAAAAGCAACTCAAGGAACATCATGGCCAGGAACTGGCAGGCGCCCGTGCCATCGTGTTCGGCGGGACGGGGCCCGTGGGTATCTCCACCGGGGTCATCGCTTCGTTGGCGGGAGCCGATGTGACCATTGTCGATCACCTCAGCCTCGATACCGCGATGCACTTTGCCGAGGAATACAACCGCCGTTGTGGTTGTAATCTCAAAGGCACTTTCGCCAGTTCTGGCGCCAGCAAGGCGTGGCTGGTAGCCCGTGCCGATGTCATTTTCAACGCTACCAAAGCCGGCATCCAGGTCCTCGACGAGGAAATGCTCGAGACCGCCAAACAGCTGAAAGTGGTGGGAGACGTCAATGCGGTCCCACCTCCAGGAGTTCAAGGCGTCAAGTCCAAGGATATGGGCACACCACTGCTCAGTGCTCCCAACAGCCCGGGAGCGGTCAGCATTGGCCCCCTGGTGGTAGGCAACATCAAATACATGCTGCAGAATGCCATGTTGAAGGATCTACTGCAGACCGAAAAGCCGGTCTACTTCGACTTCCGCGAAGCCTTCACCAGGGCCCGAAAACTGGTCTGAGAAAGTTCCACCGCACAGACGCACAATAATCCTCGGCGTCTGTGCGGTGAACATATCAAACATCCCGCAACCTTCTCCACAACAACAAGGACAAGATCCCCGCCAAGCCGATCCCAAGCGGCCAGTCCCGCCAGACGACATAGGGAGTTTCCCCCTGCATGGGCACGAAGGATTCCGTCAGGGACGTACGCACGAACACTGCCGCACTGGAAACGATCCTGCCATCCGGACCTATGATGGCGGTCACTCCGGTATTGGTCGCCCGCAGCAAATAACGCCCGGCCTCCAGTGCCCGCATCCTTGCCATTTGGAGATGCTGGTGGGGAGCTGCGGTATCACCAAACCAGGCATCATTGGTCACGTTGACGATATAGGCAGCCTTGGGCATCCCCACCAGAGCATCGCGGGCAAAGGTGTCTTCGTAACAGATCGTAGACGCCAGCGAATAGCCGGCTGCCACCAACAGAGGCTGATCATCACTTCCCCTATCGAAATCCCCCAATGGAATTTGCAACAGCTCCAGCACGAATCCCAGTACACTGCGCAGAGGCAGATATTCACCGAACGGTAGAAGGTGGCGTTTGTAATATCTCCCCGGGGTTCTGCCGAGGCTGATCAAGGCATTGTAGTAGCTTCCGTTGGGTTCCTTCACCGGTATCCCGATCAGCAGATCCGTACCCTGCCTGATGGCTTCTTCCTGCAAGGGCAGTAGCAGACGGTCCCATACCTGATGATAAAAGGCTGGCACGGCGGTCTCTGGCCAGATAATCAAATCCACCCCCCAATGCTGCCGGGTCATCTTCAGATAGGTTGTGAGAATCTGCCTACGGGTTTCCGGCCGCCATTTCATTTCCTGGGGAATGTTTCCCTGCAGCAACGATACTTTCAGCGCGGGCGCGGCAGGTTCGGTCCAGGCAACCAAGCGGAGACCCGCACCTACCAACCAAAGTAGCGCGACCAACCCCACCCAACGACCTGCTGGCCACCGTTCCCGCCAAAGATAGGCGAATACGGCAGCCGTCAGCAGCACCAACCAGCCTGCTCCATAGGCACCCAGAAGGGGCACGAAACCCGACAGGGGGGTGTCGGTTTGGCTGTAGCCTATCTGCAACCAGGGAAAGCCGTTAAGAACCCATCCACGCAGCCATTCCAGGGCCATCCAGATCGTGGGCGGTCCCAGCACCCTCTGCCAGGACGGCGCTTGCCAACGAATCAACCAACGAGTGATCAATCCAGTCAATGCGGGAAAAAACGCCCAGGTGGCATTGAAGAGCAGGGTCAACCCTCCGGCGACCAGGGGATCGGCGCCACCATACTCGTGCATGCTGAGGTAGATCCACCAGACGCCCAGAAGAAACAGGCCCAAGCCGAACAGGTAGCCTATGACGAATGCCTGCCATGGGGATTCTGCTTGCAACCAAAAGTGAAACAGAATCGCCAATGACAAGGGGGCCAACCACGCCTGTCCATAGGGAGCAAAAGCCAGAGGTAAGATGGCGCCAAGAAGAAATGCCACCACATAAATGGCGGCAGGGGGTTTAATCGTCACCAGCCACCTGGGGCTCTGGTTCCAGCAACTTCACTTTGAGTAGATGGACCCTACGGTTATCGGCCCGCAGAACTTCAAACTCGAACCGCTCGAGGCAGACTTTTTCCCCCTTTTTGGGGACATGACCCAGGGTATGCACGATCAGCCCACCGATGGTATCGAAATCCTCGTCGCTGAACCGGGTGTCGAAGTACTCATTGAACTCCTCGATGGGCGTGATGGCCTTGACGGTATAGACGCGATTGCTGCGGCGGAAGATGAATTCCTCTTCCAGATCGTGTTCATCCGCGATCTCACCGACGATTTGTTCAAGAATATCCTCTATCGTCACCAAACCCGCCGCCGCGCCATACTCGTCGATGACGATCGCCATATGCTGCCGGCGCATGCGAAATTCCCTCAGCATCACATTGAGACGTTTGCTCTCAGGCACGAACAGCGCCTGCCGCATCACCTTCTTGACTGGTACCATCATTTCCTGCCGCAGGGCAAAAGGTAGCAGATCCTTCGCCAACATGATCCCCACCACTTCACTGCGGTCCTCCCCAATGACCGGAAAGCGGGAATGAGCAGTATCGATCACCAACGGAAAGACATCTTCCAGCACGGAATCCTGATTCACTACCGCCATTTGTGCACGGGGAATCATGATGTCCCGGACCCGCAGCTCGGACACCATCAACACCCCTTCGATCATGGTGAGAGCATCCCGATCGATGATGTGGCGTTTTTGCATATCACGCAGGATTTCCATCAGATCGTTACGATCCCTGGGTTCACCAGTGAAGAATTGGCTCAGACGTTCGACCCAGCTACTGTCGCCCGTTTGTTCGTCGTTCATGATTGGTTGGTTTCCTCGATCAGATAAGGGTCTTGATACCCCAGACAGAAAAGGATTTGACGCTCTTTGGCTTCCATCACCTCGGCCTCTTCAACAGAGAGGTGATCGTAACCACGCAGATGCAGAATGCCATGCACAATCATGTGCGCCCAGTGAGCTGACTCCGCTTTACCTTGTCCCTGGGCTTCCCGTCTCACCACTGGCGCACACACGACCACATCACCGAGAAAACCCGGGGCCACACCTTGCGGGGCCTCGAAAGGAAAACTGAGGACATTGGTGGGACCTTGACGATGACGATAGCGAGCGTTGAGTTCAGCCATCTCCTCTTCCCCCACGAGACGCAGGGAAAGTTCCGCTGCCTGCCCCTCCAACGCGGCTTTGGCCCAACGGATGAGGTCGTCACTGGAGGGACAAGGATCCTCTGAGACAGACTGGATATCGATCGTGGCTGTCACTTCAGGCTTCGCCGGTCTTTTGCAGACGCCTTTCATGGGCCTCATAGGCCGAAACGATCCGCTGCACCAACGGATGACGCACCACGTCTCTGGCATCAAAATAGGTGAAGCTGATTCCTTCCACTCCATCCAACACCTCCAGTACATGCCTGAGTCCGGAAGGACGGTCCTTGGGGAGGTCGATCTGGGTCACGTCACCCGTGACCACCGCCGTGGAACCGAAACCCACCCGGGTCAGGAACATCTTGATCTGTTCGGTGGTGGTATTCTGGGCTTCATCCAGGATAATGAAGGAATCGTTGAGGGTGCGGCCGCGCATGAACGCCAGTGGCGCCACCTCGATGATGTTGCGTTCCATCAGCTTGCTCACCCGTTCGAAGCCCAGCATCTCGAACAGGGCATCGTAGAGGGGCCGCAAATAGGGATCGACCTTCTGCGCCAGGTCACCGGGAAGAAAGCCCAACCGCTCACCGGCTTCCACTGCCGGCCGGGTAAGAATCAGGCGCTTGACCGATTCCTCTTCCAGCGCGGCCACGGCGCAGGCCACCGCCAGATAGGTCTTACCCGTGCCCGCAGGGCCGATGCCGAAATTGATATCGTGGGAAAGAATGCTCTTGAGATAGCGTTGCTGGTTGGCACCGCGCGCCTTGATGACAGCTTTGCGGGTACGGATAGTGAGCGGCAGCTCGGTCTCGGATTCATCGAGCAATGCTTCTACGCTGGCATCCTGCAGGGAGAGATGGACATGCTCCGGAGTGATGGTTTCCGAGGTGGTCGCCTGGAAAAGATGATGGAGAAGGCGCGATGCCGCCTCTGCCGGCTGGGTCGATCCGACGATCCGGAAGCGGTTGCCACGACTGGCAATTTCCACGCCGAGACGGCTTTCGATTTGTTTCAAGTTTTCGTCATATTGCCCGCAAAGATTGGCCAGACGCCGATTGTCTGCAGGCTCCAAAACAACTTGGAGAGTGGTGGATGGTTGGTCTATCAATGAATGGTTAGAAAGCCCATTGGGGCTGGTTCAACACCTCTGATCACTGTTTCATTCAGCATAACTTAGACCAGCCGACCTCGCAAGGAGTTCGGAAGTGCTTCAGTGACTGCCACGTCGACGAATTGTCCGATGAGTTGGGGTGAGCCAATGAAGTTGACGACCCGATTGTTCCCGGTGCGCCCGCAGAGCTCCCGGGGATTCTTGCGGGATGCCCCTTCCACCAGGATCTTTTGCTGGGTTCCCACCATGCTCCTGGAGAGGGTGGTGGCCTGAACCTGAATCAACTGCTGCAACCTGGACAGACGTTCTTTCTTGACGGCCAACGGGACCTCATCGGCCATCTCCGCTGCGGGGGTGCCTGGACGGGGACTATAGATGAAGCTATAGGAATGATCGAACCCGATCTGCTCGATCAAGTCTATGGTCTGCTCGAAGTCCTCCTCCGTCTCACCTGGGAAACCGACGATAAAGTCGGAGGAAAGCGACAAGGAAGGACGGACCTCGCGTAACTTTTCGATTGTTTCCATATAGTCACGGCGGCTGTAGCCACGTTTCATCGCCTTCAGTACCTTGTCACTGCCGGCCTGCACCGGCAGATGAAGATGATCGACCAGTTGGGCAATGGAGGCATAGGCCTCGATCAGGTTGTCGTCGAATTCCGCCGGATGGGAGGTCGTGAAGCGTATTCGCTCGATCCCGTCGATGGCCGCGACTTCGAACAAGAGCATCGCCAGATCCGCCTCGTCACCCTCATCCGTCTCTCCGCGAAAGGCATTGACGTTCTGACCCAGCAGATTGACCTCCTTCACGCCCTGCCCGGCCAAGCGGCGGATCTCCTCGATCACGTCCCTCACCGGACGACTGATCTCTGTTCCCCGGGTATAAGGCACGACGCAGTAGGTGCAATATTTGCTGCACCCCTCCATCACCGAGACATAGGCCTTGGGACCTTCCGCCCGGGGCTGAGGAAGATTGTCGAATTTTTCAATCTCTGGAAAGGAGATGTCCATGACCTGACGTTTCTCCCGCCGAACTTTTTCCAGCAACTCGGGAAGACGGTGAAGCGTCTGGGGACCAAACACAATATCCACGTATGGGGCACGTTGCTGGACCACGTCCCCCTCCTGGCTGGCCACACATCCGCCAACCCCGATGACCACTCCGGTACGGCGATCCTTCAGAGGTCGCCAACGGCCCAACTGGGAAAACACTTTCTCCTGAGCCTTTTCCCGTATCGAGCAGGTGTTGAGCAGTAACACATCTGCTTCTTCAGGATTATCGGTCAACTCCAGACCATGGGAACGGTTGAGCACGTCCCGCATTTTGGCGGAATCGTATTCGTTCATCTGACAGCCAAAGGTCTGGATATAGAGCTTCTGAGCCATGTATATTGTCAGCTGTGTGGACATTAGATTGGCTTGTGATTATAACAGACTGTTCATTCTCCACGCTTGTTTCAAACTGCGATGAACATGGCCATGCAACGAATCCCGGAACCTGAACTGATGGACGATCCGCAGCAGGCCCGCGCCTATGCCGAAGCTGATTTCAGTGAGGCCAATCAGCTTTTTCTGGATCTGTACGAACAATGCTTCGCCGGTTGTGTTCCCCATCATGTTCTGGATATAGGTTGCGGCCCGGGAGCAATTACCCTGGACTTCGCTGCCCGCCACTCACAATGCCACATCACGGGTATCGACGGGGCCGGTGCCATGCTCGATCTTGCCCGCCGGAATCTGCGTCAGCACCCGGATCTCAATGGTCGAGTGGATTTCCAACGTGTTCACCTCCCCAGCATAGAACCACCACGTCGTTTTGATACGATCATCAGCAACAGTCTGCTGCATCATTTGCCGGATCCGTCGATTTTGTGGCAGGCAATACAAAAGTGGGGACGCCAGGATGCGGCAGTGTTGGTCATGGATTTGATCCGCCCCCCTTTCCCCTCCCTGGCGGAAAAAATCGTCGCGCGCCATGCTCCAGGTGCACCAGCGATCCTGCAACGGGATTTTTTCAATTCTCTCTGTGCAGCTTTTACCCTGGAGGAAATCAAGATGCAACTCAGTGCGTCAGGATTGGAGGGTTTCGAGGTCATATCCGTCAACGGCTATCATCTCGCTGTCTTTGGCGCGCTGAAGTAAAACGGGCGCCTTTCAGCGCCCGTACTCTGTCTGGTCTTTAAACTTGTCTTATTTCACGTAATCGAAAGTCGCCCCAGGAGTGGCCGGGAGACGCGGCAGTTCCTGGGTCGGGAATTTCCCGGTCAGGGCATTCAGGAAAGCCACGATGTCTTCCACCTGCTGAGCTGAAAGATCACGGTTCAACTGCAGTTTGGCCATCACCCTCACCGCCTCGTCCAGGGTCTTGACCGAGCCATTGTGAAAATAGGGTGCGGTCAGGGTCACATTGCGGAGGGTGGGCACCTTGAAAAGATGCTTGTCGGAATTATTCTTGGTTACTGCAAAGCGGCCCACATCATCCTTGAAACTGTATTTGCGTTCGTAGAAGGGGTTGTCGAAAGTGGGGAACTTGCGGAACACCCCGGTGCCCTGGCCCGTCTGGCCACTGAAGGCGGGTCCTGAATGACAGCCGATACAGCCTGCTTCCGCAAAAGTCTCCATGCCGCGCTTCTGCTGGTCGGTCAGGGCCGGTTTGTTGCCCTTCACATAACGATCATAAGGACTGTTGGGAGTAATCAGGGTACGTTCATAGGCGGCGATTGCCTTGACCGCGTTGTCCTCGCTGATCTGTGCATTGGCGCCGAAGGCTTCCTTGAACAGCTGTGGATAGTCGGGAACCTGTTTGAGGCGGGCCACCACGTCACTCCAGCTCTTCATTCCCATCTCGATGGGATTGGTTACCGGCCCCCGCGCCTGATCTTCCAGACTGGCGGCACGGCCATCCCAAAACTGGGTCGCATGGAAGGCCGCATTCCAGACCGTGGGGGCGCTGCGGCCACCGGTCTGTCCATGCACACCAGCCGCAACGGGGCGATTGTCCTCACCCCCGGCCATCACATTGTGACAGGAGTTACAGGAAACGGTACCCGTCGATGACAGTCGCGGATCCAGAAACAGCAGCTGTCCCAGCTTTACCTTGGCTGGTGTCGTGGGGTTGTCGGCAGGTGCCGGCGCCCTGTCCGGAAGAGTCTGCCACTCAACCGCCCCCGCCAGCGTTGTAACACCAGCCAGGGCAAGTGCCGAAACCAGTGATTGGAATTTGAACATATTAGCCTCCTCGAATCGGGTGAATTTCAAGCACGAATTCTATTGTTGGTTCTGTCTTTTTGCACGAAATCATATTGAAGCACAAGGATCGGCCGCGCTGCAATCACCAAATGAAGACTCATTCTCTCATCCTTGAATACCCACCAAAAAACCCGTCCTCGTTGCCAAGGACGGGTTTTTTTCAAACCACATGAATCAAGCTGGCTCAGGAACGTGGGAAAGTATTCAACATATCCAATGCTCTCTTCAGATGTTCCTCAGAACCCGCGAGGTCTCCTCTTCTGGCCGTACCGCGCGCCTTGCGAATATGACCGGCCAGACGTTGCAGTTTGGCGCCATACTGGTCACCGGTGATTTCCTTATACAGTTGCTTGGCCAGGTTGACCCTGTCAAGCAAAGCCTTTTGATCAGTTCCTTGAGCAGCAATCTGGATAGCTTCGGTCAAGACTTTCTTCAGCTCGGAGATGGCCTTGTTCACTCCGGCAGCATCTTCAGCAGCCACTGCGGCGGTCGTATAGGTACCCAGCAGCATGCCACCGGACACTGCGATCATGGTTGCAGTCAAAACGGTTTTGATGGTTTTCTTCATAGGTCGAACCCCCTCTTGATAGGTGTTTTTAATTTTCAAGTCGCTAATGATCGAACTTGTCTTCTTAACTCTTGCATAACAGTCTGTCGCGTGCCTTGCACGCTAAGGCAATTCTATCACAATAGCGTAGGCTGAGAACCCCTGACCAACGCAGTTTCACACCCGGCCCTGCGGAAGCAGCGCAGAAAGGGGCACAGACCCACAGGTCGCCCACCGCCGCCAATTCACCATTCATATAGACCAAGGGCAGGCGTTCACGCACCCACGGCGGAATCCCACGTTCCTGGAACATTTTCTTGAGAGACCGATGACCATGACGACCAGCCAAACGGCATCGCTCCCCCCCTTGCCGGTACCGCACTTCTATCTCATTGGTGCGCCACTTTTCGCCGTCGATCCCCTGCCCTGACGCCTTGCCAGCCTCCAACATGGAACCATCGGGCAACCTTAACGGAGCAACACCATTCCAACTCATCCGCCATCCCGGCTCAGGCAGCGGACGCTGGGGTAACACAAACAGCCGCCCCCGATAACGACGAACCTCCGCATCGCCCCAGGCCACCCGTGGATTCCTGTCACCACGTGACCAGATGACCTCATCCAGAATCCTGTCCAACAACACGGCCGCCGGTGCACGCTGTCTCTGATCCTTCAACCAGGCACGCAACAACCAACGCTGGCTTGGACGACTCTGTTGCCCCAGCGCCGCAATATCGAGAGCCCCCTCTTCATCGGTCATGGTCAGCAACAGAGGCCGCCCCCATTCATTCAACAGCCTGTCGGTTTCGGCGAAGTGCCCGGCGCTGCGGGACAACGTCCTGGCACAACCGGGCCATCTTTGTTTGAGGAGGGGAAAGAGGTGATGGCGAAGGTAGTTACGATCGAAATCAAGTATCTGATTGCTGGGGTCATCGATCCAGTCGAGTCGATGCTTCAAGGCATACTCGTGCAGCGCCTGCCGGGATACCCCCAGCAGAGGACGCAGCAGCTTTCCCCGTCCCAAGCCAGCCGCCTGCCCCATACCGGCCAGACCTGCCACCCCCGCTCCTCGAAGCAGTTGCAACAGTACTGTCTCGGCCTGATCGTCCTGATGATGGGCCAGCAGCAACGCTTCGTCTGAATTCAAACACCTGGAAAAGGCCTGGTAGCGCGCATTCCGGGATGCTTCCTCCGGACTTTCACCCGGTTGGGGTCGGGCATCGACGGAGACAGCCTCGAAAGGAATGGTCAGGTCTTCACAGGACCTGCGGCAATGGTCCTGCCATTTGTCAGCCTCGGGATGCAGCCCATGATTGACATGCACGGCAACAAAATCGCCGCCATTGTCAGCTCGAAACCTGGCACATAAGTGCAATAACACCTGGGAATCGAGCCCGCCACTATATCCGATCCAAAAACGCCTGGCTGGGTGAAGACCGAGGGAACTTCGCAGCCCCTCGAGCAGATCGTTCATGCCGATTCTTCGCTGTACACTCCGTAATTCATCAAACGTTGATAGCGTTCATCCAGGAGCTTGGGAAGTGGGACACGAGTCAGCTGATCCAAATGGCGCAACAACACTTCCTTGATGTTGGTCGCCGCCTGTTTCCTGTCTCGATGGGCGCCCCCCAGGGGTTCCGGGATGATTTCGTCGATCAGCCCCAGCTCCTCAAGGCTGTGCGAAGTGATTCCCATCGCATCCGCCGCCAACTCCGCCTTATCTGCGCTCTTCCACAGAATGGACGCACACCCTTCCGGCGAGATCACGGAATAGGTGCTGTATTCGAGCATCAGCAGGCGATCCCCCACGCCGATGGCCAATGCGCCACCCGAGCCGCCTTCACCGATGACCGTGCAGATGACGGGTGTCTTGAGTTGGGCCATCGCATAGAGATTCCGGGCAATGGCCTCGCTCTGACCCCGCTCCTCGGCGCCGATACCGGGGTAGGCTCCGGGAGTATCGATGAAGGTGAACACCGGCAGACGGAAACGTTCGGCCAGCTGCATCAGGCGCAGCGCCTTGCGGTATCCCTCCGGCCTCGGCATACCAAAGTTACGCTGGATCTTCTCCTTGGTGTCACGTCCCTTTTGATGGCCGATCACCATCACCGGGCGCCCTTCCAGTCGGGCCAGCCCGCCAACGATGGCAGGATCGTCGGCAAAGGCGCGGTCTCCATGGAGTTCGTGAAAATCGGTAAAGATCAACTGGATGTAATCCAGGGTGTAGGGTCTCAACGGATGACGCGACAATTGAGAGATCTGCCACGCCGACAGGGATGAGAAGACCGATGCGGTCAGCTTGCGGTTTTTTTCCTCCAGCCGGGTGATCTCTTCGGAAATATTGATCTCATTATCGAACCCGACCCGGCGCAACTCCTCTATCTTGGCCTCCAGTTCGGCGATTGGCTGTTCGAAATCCAGGTAATTCAAACGGTTCTTCATGATGGATTGAAAATCTCTCGGAGAAAATTTTGCATCGCTATCCAGGAACGACGATCGGCGATGGAGTTATAGACGGTACCGAATCCCGGATCGTTCGCTTCGGGGTTGGTGAAGGCGTGCATGGTGTGACCATAGACATGCACTTGCCAGTCGGCACCGGCCTCGGTCAATTCGATTTCCAAGGCCACCACGTCCTCCACCGGAACCATGGGATCGTCGTGACCGTGTATTACCAGGATCCTGGCGGAAACCCGGTTTCCCCGGGTGTTGCCGGGCGGCTTCAGCAGCCCATGAAAACTGACGACACCATTGATTCCGGCACTGGTTCTGGCCAGATCCAACACGCACAAACCGCCAAAACAGAAGCCAATCGCCGCCACCCGCTGCGGATCCACCATCGGTTGCCCCTCAAGGGTTTCCAGCGCCAGATTCATACGTCTTTGCAACAGCGATCGATCATCCAGAAACGGCTGCATCAGGCGGGCATTTTCCTCTGGACCCGAGCCGACCCGGGCATCCCCATACAAGTCGAGGGCGAACCCCACATACCCCAGCGGCACCATGGCTTTTGCCTTGTCGCAGACAAATGCCTCACGCCCTCCCCACATATGGGAGACCAGCACCCCCGGCCTGACCCCGGAGGCCGCATCATCCCAAGCCAGAAACCCGACCAACCGGGTATCACCGTCGAAATACTCCACTTCGCGCGTCTGCAAGGTCATTTCCTACTCCTCCCGGAAGGTCAAGGGCACTTGCCTGAAAAGTTGCTCCTGCAGATGGCTGAGCAAACCCTCACAGGCATCCTCGATCATATCCATCACCCGCGCGAAGCCGATCTCCCCACCATAATAGGGATCAGGCAGATTGCGGGTTTTGAGATGCGGGGCATAGTCGAGCAGAAAACCCAACTTGTGCTGGTGCTGCTTGGCGCAGATGAACAGCACTGTATCGTAGTTGTGCTCGTCCATCACCAGCACCAGATCGTATTCCTCAAGATCCCCCGGCTCGACCTGACGCGCCCGCAGCCGGCTCAGATCGACCCCCCGCTCTTCGGCGGTCCGAATGGCCCGCTGATCTGGCAACTTACCCACGTGATAGGCATGCGTTCCCGCCGATTCGATCAACACCTGGTCAGCCAAACCATGTTTTTCCAGCAGGGACTGAAATACTCCTTCCGCCATGGGGGAACGGCAGATGTTACCCATACACACAAACAGGATCCGAATCATGCTGCACCTCTCTTGGTACTTTTGCGATCGTCCCCCTGGAGCAGTTTCTCCACTCTCTGGATATCATCCGAGGTATCGATTCCTGCTTCCGGGGCATGGGCCACGGTGACGACCACGATGCGCTCACCGTGCCACAGGATTCGCAATTGTTCAAGCGCCTCTAACTGTTCCAGAGGGGCTGGAGGCCATTCCACATAACGGTGCAGCAGGCCCACCCGATAGGCATAGACACCGATGTGGCGCCAATAATTATCCACCACAACCTGCGGCTGATCGTGGCTGAAAGCATCCCGGTGCCAGGGAATCGGGGCGCGGCTGAAGTACAGCGCATAATCGGCCTGGTCCAGTACGACTTTGACTGCATGGGGATTGAAGATTTCTTCTTCCGTGGCTGGTGCCGCCAGGGTGGCGACCGTGGCATCAGCATGACCGGCCAGGGATTGGGCCAGGCACCTGACCAGTTCCGGAGACAACAGGGGCTCATCGCCCTGCCAGTTCACCACGATTTCATCTGGTTCCCACCCCAGATGGCGTGCGACCTCCTGAATCCTCTCGGTACCACTACCATGCTCGGCCGAAGTCATCAACGCCTTCACCCCCGACTGCTCGGCCACCTGGGCAATGCGTTCATCATCGGTGGCGACCACCACCTGCTCCGCCTTGGCCTGAAGCGCCTGCAGGCACACATGGGCAATCATGGGCCTGCCCGCCAGCGGCAGCAAGGGCTTACCGGGCAGTCTCGTAGAGGCATAGCGGGCCGGGATAACGATCTTGAAAGGCGTCATTTCAGCTGGTCGTATTCTTCCAGGGAGAGTTTGCGCGCCTCTTCCTCCAGCATCACCGGAATATCGTCGCGGATCGGATAGGCCAGGCGATCCGCCTTGCAAATCAACTCCTGAGCCTCCTTGTCATAGATGAGTTTGCCTTTGCAAACCGGGCAAACCAGAATTTCAAGCAGTTTGTTGTCCATGAACCTCGTCTCGTTTTATTCTGAATCTTTTTCTTCCTGGGTCGCAAAAGAGATATGGCTGATGCCCAGCTGGCGTGCAGCGTCGAGCACCCGTATCACCGACTGGTGGGGAGACAGCTTGTCCGCCGAAATCACCACGACCGGTCGTGCCCCTGCTTTCAATGCTTTGGAGATGGCCTTTTTCAAGGTTTCGATTCGAGTGTTCACCAACTCATGACGTTCGATGTAGTAATGCCCCTGGGAATCGATGACAATCTCGAGGTTTTTGCTCTCGCTGGTCTTTTCTCCCTTGGCCTCGGGGAGCTCGATTTTGAGCGTGGCCTCGCGTTGAAACGTGGTGGTGACCATGAAGAATATCAGCAACAGAAATACCACGTCGATCATGGGCGTCATGCTCAGATCGATCCTATCCCGATGCTGACGGCGAAAATTCATGACTCGCCCCCCTCGGTTTCAACCGTCTGCTCGCTGTGCATGATTTCGATGAGGCGCAAGGCTTCGTTCTCCATTTTCAGCACCAGATCCAACACCTTGCCCTGGAAAAACCGATGGAAGATCAGGGTGGGAATCGCAACTGACAGGCCTGCGGCGGTAGTGAGCAATGCTTCCGAGATCCCACCGGCGAGTACCTGTGGGTCACCCACACCGGCGGTCGTAATCGCGGAAAACACCTTGATCATGCCGAACACCGTCCCCAGGAGGCCCAGCAATGGACTGATCGAGGCGATGGTCCCCAGAATATCCAGGAATCGCTCCAGTTCATGCACCACATGCCGACCGACATCTTCGACCGCCTCCTTCATCACCTCACGGCCATAGCGATAATTGACCAGACCAGCGGCAAGAATCGCTCCCAGGGGTGAACTGGTCTGCAATTGCCGAAGTCGGGAGGCGTCCAGTTGTTTTTTTCGATACAGACTCCACACCTGCGCCACCAGATGTGGCGGGATGATCTTTTTGGCACGCAGGCTCCAGAAGCGTTCGCAGATGATGGCTGTCGCCACCACGGAACAGGCCAAAATCGGCCACATCAACCAGCCACCGGTCTTGATGATATCTAGCACCAGTCTCTCCCCTTCAATGACTCCTGTTAATTGTAACCCATGTCACGTTGATCATCGGCCTGGAGATAAAGAACCCGCCTTATGGCGGGGGCCAGGTGCGGAATTCGTCAAAGCCCAGCAATCAAAAATGCCGCTTACAACAACAAATCGAATATTTCTGTCGCCCGGTCCCAGTGCAGGGACTGAGGATTCTTGACACCGGGATCGATGATCGTGAATATTTTTGCCCGCCCATAGAGGAGACCACCAACGATTTGCGGCAATTTCGATTCCACTTCCTCACTATAATCCAGTGCCAGGGGTGGCAAGGTTGCCAGCTGTTCCAGAATCGGTTGCAACTCGAGGGTCAGATCAATCTGACGGAACTGATGGATGTTCTCCTGCAGACCCTTGGTGATGGGCAGATCGTGAACCTGTATCACATCGCGTCCATTGGCTTTGGCCTTCGCCACTCCGATCAACAACAAATCGTGTAATTTATGATTGAGGAAATCGGACATCCGTTTCAAATCCGCCTTGTCCACATCCAAAGAAGCCGCCTCGCGGAAGAAACGCTCAAACTGACTGATTCCGATGATGCTCATAGAATGATTTTCCCTTGATCGAAAGTTGTGTCATATGTAGGTACGACCATCACCAAACTCAACCCTTCAGTCAGACAGGTCTGTTCCCAACTTCGATCATGCCTCTTCACAATGACATTCATGAAAGGCGGGTCCTCACCCCGGAAGACAAATTCCAACAGCCAATTCACCTCTTTATTGGAACTCCGTCAAACAGGAACACGCCATTATGGTGCCGGATTTGTCATAATAACGTTCATGAAGGACCGGCCATCACCCCGCAAGATGAGAGATTGTAGGTTGGGTAGAGCGAAGCGAAACCCAACAAACATCACATGGCGGGTTTCGGCTTCGCCTCTACCCACCCTACGAAGTCTTCCAGGTATCTTTC
>CAYUPV010000044.1:0-16332 GCA_964445885.1 uncultured Methylococcales bacterium | reverse complement strand
GACAGCGCAAGCCGCGGCGACGAACGGAAATACATCAACCTCTCTAGCTATTAGCGGTGCTCTGGGTAGCGCAACAGCGACTTTCAATGCCAATTCCAGCGCCAAAGATGTGGCGGCAGCGGTCAATGTACACAAGGAATCCACCGGCGTGGAAGCACAGGCCATCAATTACGCCAAACTGTCTGGTCTCGATGCAAATGGTAATGTCAGTTTTGATCTTCAAGGGTCGAATGCCACCGCTGTCACGGTAACTGCAAAAATTACTACCTCGGATTACACTGAGTTGGCAAACTCAATCAATGCCGTTTCGGGAGAGACCGGCGTCACCGCACGCCTGAATGATAACAAGGACGCTATTTTGTTGGTTCACGCTACAGGCGAGGATATCAAAATTACCAACGCAAATTTAAGTGGTGGCGCCACAGCATTGAACCTGACAGGCATAGGCGAGGACGGCAAGTTTACCAATACAAAGGGGGCTGCTGTTGATCTTGGTGCTAATGCTACCGCTAATGTCGGTGGGAGTGTCACGTTCCATTCTGCCAAGGGTTTTACTATTAATGGTAGTGATACCACCATTGTGGCCGCCAATGCCGCTTCAAGTTTGCAGAGTGTGGATAGCTTGGATATTTCCAATCAGACTGGGGCTAGTAAGGCGATAGATATTATCGATGGAGCGCTTTCATTCGTAGATGACGTACGTGCTGATCTGGGGGCGGTGCAAAATCGCTTCAGTTCAACCATTGCCAATCTGGACAATGTGTCGCAGAACGTGTCATCCGCCCGCTCCCGCATCCAGGATGCAGACTTTGCCAAGGAATCGGCTGAACTGGCACGGACCCAGATCCTGCAACAGGCGGGGACGGCCATGCTGGCCCAGGCCAACGCCTCGACGCAGAACGTGTTGTCACTTCTGAGATAAGAATCTGAGGTTCCCTGAGGTGCAGGCGGTCAGACCGTCTGCACCCATTAACGTAATCAACGAGGCAAGACCATGGGTACGGAAAAACTGACATCCATGGCGGCGGATTTCATCCGGCCGGCCCTGGCACGCGAGACAGTGTCCCCTACACGGATGAGCAATGGGCCTTCTGGTGTTGGGGGAACAGGGACGGGGGAAGAGAAATCCGGGGAGAGTGTGGGCAAACAGGAGGTCTCCAGTGCGGTGACTTCCATCAACGAGTATTTCCAGAAAACCAATCGCACCCTGCAATTTTCCATGAATGAGAAATTGGGACGGGTGGTGATCGAGGTCAAGGATGCGGCAACCGATGAGGTGATACGGACGATACCGCCAAAAACGCTCATCAAACTGGCCGAGAACATGGCCGAGATGAGTGGATTTCTGATGCAGGAAAGAGCCTGAAGGCGGGAGAACGGCAATGCCAACGATAACCTCCACGGGACTGGGTTCGGGGCTGGACATTACCGGCTTGGTGACCAAGCTGGTCGATGCCCAACGCCAGCCGGTGGCCGCCCAGCTCGACCGCAAGGAGGCGGATCTGCAGGCCAGGCTGACGTCCTACGGTACCTTCAAGAGTGCCTTGTCGGACTTTCGCACCAGTCTGGCGGGGTTGCGTCAGGATTCAGGCTTCGCTGCGCTCAAGGCGATTTCCAGCGATGAATCGGTGATGACCGCCCAGGTGGCGGCCAATGCCGACCCCGGCGATTACCGACTCGAGGTCAAACAACTGGCCCAGGCCCACAGCCTGGCCAGCGGTGCCTTCGCCGATCCCGGCGAGATCGTCGGTAGCGGCACGTTGACGATTCGGTTCGGCTCCACCGACTACGATCCCAACACTCAGACCTACAATGGTTTCACCCAGAATCCGCAGCAGGGGGTGCTGACCCTCAACCTGGATTCCACCAACAACACCCTGAGCGGACTGCGCGATGCCATCAACGGGGCCGATGCCGGGGTGACGGCGTCGATCGTCTATGACGGCAGCGGTTACAGGCTGGTGCTTTCATCTTCCGGGACCGGCGCTGCCAACAGCATGCAGATCGGGGTCGGTGACGTCGATGGCAACGATACCGATGCCGCCGGGCTTTCCCGGCTGGCTTTCAACGCTTCGGCCACCCAGATGAGTCAGACAGTGGCAGCCCAGGATGCCGTGGTGAGCATCAATGGTCTGGATGTCACCAGCGCTTCCAACAGCCTGGACAAGACCCTGAAGGGAGTGACCCTGGATCTGCATCGGGCCAGTCCTGGCGAGACCATTCAGCTCAATGTGGCGGCTGACAGTTCCGGGATCGTGGACTCGGTGGGCAAGTTCGTCGAGAACTACAATGCCCTGGTGAGCACGGTGAAGGATTTGACCGCCTACAATCCCGATACCCAGCAAGGCGGGGTGCTTCTCGGGGATGCCTCGGTACGCACCGGGATGCTGCAGATCCGGCGGGTCATGGGTGATATGGTCAGTGGACTGGAGAAATCTTCCATTCGCACCCTGGTGGATCTGGGGATCAAGACCCAGGCTGACGGCACCCTCGAGTTCGACCAGGGAAAACTGCAAGCGGCCTTGAAAACCGATCCTCAAGGGGTGGCTGCGGTCTTTTCGGTCACCGGCATCGAATCCGATCCCAGGGTTCAGTACCTTGACAGCAGCAAGGATACCCGAAGCGGTACCTATGGCGTGGATATCACCCAGCCAGCGACCCGGGGAAGCCTGAATGGCGGTCCAGTCAGTTCCCTGGTGGTGGATGCCAACAATGATACCTTCCGTATCAAGGTGGACGGACACCAGTCGGGTCAGATCCAGCTGACCCGGAAGACCTATGGTTCCAATGCCGAGCTGGCCACCGAGATCCAGGCCCGCATCAACGGAGACAGTGCGTTGCGTGCCGCAGGCACCAAGGTGGCGGTCAATTTCGACACGGCCAACAACCGTTTCGTGATCGAGTCCCAGGCCTTTGGATCCGCATCCCAGGTGGAGATCACCGAGGTGGACACTGCCTCATCCGGGACACTCGGTCTTGGTGTTGCCATCGGCACTGCCGGTCAGGATGTGGCGGGAACGATCGGAGGGCAGGTGGGAGATGGCAAGGGGCAGTTTCTGACCGCCTCTTCCGGGGACGCGACGGGTCTGAAGTTGTTCATCGACAGCGACAGCGCCGGTTCTCATGGAACGGTGACATTCTCCCGGGGAATGATGGAACGCCTGGATGCCGTATTGGGGGGGCTGCTCGACAGTGACGGTGCCGTGACGGCGCGTAGCGATGGGCTTCAGGAAAGTATCGACAAGATCGGTGAGGAACGGACGAAACTCGAGCAACGGATGGCTGACTTCCAACAACGTCTGTTGGATCGTTTCAACGCCATGGATCTTCTGCTCGGTCGCCTGCAAGCCACGGGGTCCTTTCTGGGCCAGCAATTGGCGAATCTGCCAAACAACAATCTGAGTAATAAATAAGGAGAGAGGATGATGAGTATGCCCGCAAATCACGCACTGGATATGTATAAGCAGGTCGGTACCCAGGTGGGAGCCGCCACGGCCGATCCCCACAAACTGATCATCATGCTATACGATGGCGTGCTCGAGCGTATCGCAATTGCCAAAGGGGCGTTGCAACGGGGAGAAATTGCTCAAAAGGGGCAGCAAATCGGGGAAGCCATCACTATCCTGGATGGGCTGCGGGTGAGTCTGGACCGGGAGAGCGGAGGGGAACTGGCGCAGACTTTGGAAGACCTGTATCTCTATATGCAGCAGAGGTTATTGGAAGCCAATCTGAACAACAAGTTTCACATTTTGGACGAGGTGTATAAGCTGGTGGAAAGTATAAAAACCGCTTGGATGTCCATTCCTGAAGACCAACGGCTGCGGTAGACCCAATCCAATCCTGAAGAGAACATCCGAACGATATGAAAGAACTTGCTCAAATATGTGAAAATATCATCCCCATGACAAACAGAATGATAGAATCGGCTCGTAGCGGTGATTACGATGGGCTGATCGAACTTGAAAAACAACGTGAAGCTCTGTTGCGCCAAGTCTGTGACAGACGCCACGAATGTTTCCCTTCGGAACAGGCTTTTCAGGCATTCGCCCAGAAGGTGATGGATCTGGATACTATTCTGGCAGGTTTGGTACAGGGTGAGAAACAGAAACTCGCCGAACAGTTGAGTCAGATACAGGGCAGACGAAAAGCCGTGGCTGCCTATGAAATAGTTGTCAATTGATGGGATCGACTATGAATGAACTCGATCAGGCCTTGGTGCTGAGTGAAAAGATGCTGGCCTATGCACAGCAATCCGTATGGGACCAAGTGGGTCAATTGGAGCGGCAAAGGAGAGGGCTGTATCAAAGACTGCAGGGAAGCAGAAGGGTCATGAAAGTCGAAAAAGTGCAGGCGATCATAGTGATCGACAGGGAGATTGTCAGGTTGCGTTGCCGGTGTTCCTGGGATGGGGAAGGCGGTTGGGCGGCTAAGGAACCTGACTTTTCCCAACCAAGTGCCTAACTTGTCCTCCTTAGTATGATCTCCAGCACCAGTTTGCTGCCGAAATAAGCCAACAAAAGGGTGGCGAAACCTCCCAACGTCCAGCGGATCGCCGTCCTTCCTCTCCAGCCATAACGCCATCTCCCCCCCAATAACATTCCAAATACCAGCCACGAGGCAATCGACAGCACGGTCTTGTGTACCAGGTGCTGGGCGAACAGGTCCTCCATGAAAAGAAAACCGCTGATCAGCGACAGGCTGAGGAAGACGAAGCCCGTGGCGATCATCTGAAACAGGAGTGTCTCCATGGTTTGCAAAGGGGGGAGAGAGCGTACGAACCAGTTGGTTTGCTTGTGGTGCAGCTGCCAGTCCTGAAGGGCCAGCAGGATCGCCTGCAGGGCGGCGATATTGAGCAGGCTGAAGGCAATGATGGAAACGAGAATGTGGATTTCCATCGGTGAGGAAAAATCCTTAAGAATATGCACTTCGCTGGGAAATATGAGTCTAAAAAAAAGGGTGATCGCAGCCAGGGGGAGTACTACCACGCCCAGTTTGTCCACCGGTTTGCCAATGGCGGCGAGCAGGAACAACAACGTGATCATCAGGCTGACAAGTGCGGCGGTACTGAAGAAGCTCAGATCGGTGCCCGCAGTCGTGAACATGAATCCCGCAAGCCCCGCCCCATGCAACAGCACGCCTGCCCAGGCGATGGCCAAAGTGAACGGTCTTCGTCGTGAAGACAGGTCTTGGGTTGGCTTACGCAGCAAGAGAACCGTTGCGATGAGGTACGAAACGATGGCCGCGGCGGCGGATAGCTGGCTGAGATTCGACAAAACTTCCCTCCTTGATTTAGTCTGGCATAATGTAGGGCCGAGTTGAAGCGGCCGGTTTTTTTCATCTTTAATTTATATATTGTATTGCAGGTTACAGTGCGACATGTTTGACAATCTTTCCGAAAGACTGACCAAAACCCTGAAAACGATCCGTGGTCAGGGCCGGCTGACCGAAGAGAATATCAAGGATACCCTGCGTGAGGTGCGTATGGCCTTGCTCGAGGCTGACGTGGCTCTGCCAGTGGTCAAGGCGTTTATCGACCGGGTCAGGGAACGGGCCCTGGGCCAGGAGGTGCAGACTAGTCTGACGCCTGGCCAGGCATTCATCAAGATCGTTCAGCAAGAATTGATCGATGTGATGGGAGGTGCCAGCGAAGGACTCGATCTGGCCACCCAACCGCCGGCGGTGATTTTGATGGCCGGTCTCCAGGGGGCAGGTAAAACCACCACGGTGGCCAAACTGGCGCGCTGGCTGAAGGAACAGCAGAAAAAAAAGGTCGCTATCGTCAGTGCCGACGTCTACCGCCCCGCGGCCATCGAGCAGCTGAAAACTCTGGCAAATGATGTGGGCGTCGAGTTCATTCCCTCCAGTTCCGGCGAGCGGGCGGTGGAGATTGCCGGAAAGGCCGTCGAGCATGCAAGAAAACATCTGTTCGATGTGGTCATCATCGATACCGCCGGCCGCCTGCATATCGATGAGGCCATGATGGAGGAGATCCAGGCTCTCCACCAGGCGGTCAAACCCATCGAGACACTGTTCGTGGTGGACAGCATGACCGGCCAGGACGCTGCCAATACCGCCAAGGCGTTTCACGATGCCTTGCCCTTGACCGGGGTGGTGTTGACCAAGGCCGACGGGGATGCCCGCGGTGGGGCGGCATTGTCGATTCGCCACATTACCGGCAAGCCGATCAAATTCATCGGCATGGGTGAGAAAACAGAAGCTCTGGAACTGTTCCACCCGGATCGTATTGCCTCACGTATCCTGGGGATGGGGGATGTCCTCAGCCTGATTGAAGAGGTCGAGCGCAAGATCGACAAGAACAAGGCGGAAAAGTTCGTCAAGAAGATTCAGAAGGGTAAGGGCTTCGATCTGGAGGACATGCGCGATCAGTTGCTGCAGCTCACTCAGATGGGTGGAATATCCAAACTACTGGACAAGCTTCCAGGGATGGGTGACATGCCAAAGAATATGAAGGAAAACATCAATGATCGCGACATCGACCGGCAAATCGCCATCATCAATTCCATGACCTTCCAGGAACGCCGTTTTCCGGCAGTGATCAACAATTCACGCAAAAAGCGCATCGCCAATGGTTCGGGCATGAAGGTGCAGGATGTCAACCGTCTGCTCAAGCAGTACACCCAGATGCAGAAGATGATGAAGCGAATGAAAAAAATGAAAGGGTTCGGCAAAGGGGGGTTCCCCGGTATGCCCGGTGGCGGAATGCCGAAGCTGCCTTTCTGAGGAAATTTTATGGCTGAATTGAATCTGGAATTACTCATGCAGAGGGTGAAAAAGCTCCTCGACAGTCAACGGGAAATGTGTGAGGACATCCGTGAGATAAAATCCAGCCTGGGACGTCTGGCAAGTGATGTGGCCAGTCTGCACTCTTTTTTAGCGGAACAATCGATAAGCCTGGATTGTTTCGACGATCATCCGGAGCGGGTCGGGTGCCGCCCTGAATCACCCAATGACTGACCAATTATGGCAGTGAGTGTATTGACCGACCGTTTCGGTCGCCGTATCACCTATCTTCGCATTTCGGTGACCGACCGCTGCGATCTGCGCTGCCAGTACTGTATGGCCGAGGAGATGACCTTTCTGCCGCGGGCGCAGATCCTCACTCTGGAGGAGATTCATACCCTGGCATGCGCTTTCGTTGATCTCGGCATCGAGAAAATCCGAGTGACGGGGGGAGAGCCGTTGGTCCGGCGGGGCGTGCTCGATCTGCTCGAAAGATTGGGCCGATTGCCACTCAGGGAACTGGTGATGACAACCAATGGGATGCGTCTGGCCGGTTGTGCCGATCAACTGGCAAAGGCGGGTGTCCGCCGGCTCAACATCAGTCTTGACACACTAAAAGCCGATCGTTTCCGGGAATTGACCCGGATCGGCGAACTGGATCGGGTGCTGGCTGGTATCGATGCAGCCATGGGTGCGGGTTTTCAACGGATCAAACTCAATTCGGTGGTGATGAAGGGACGCAATCACGATGAAGTGGTCGATCTGGTCCGGTTCGCCCTCGACAAAGGGCTGGATATCAGCTTCATCGAGGAGATGCCACTGGGGGTGATCGAAGGGCGTGACCGGCTGGATGCCTATTATTCCTCCGATCAGGTACGTGCGGATCTTGATAAAATCTTTACCTTGCAGCCGATCCCTGACCGTACCGGAGGTCCGTCACGTTACTGGAAGGTGGCTGGAAGTGACACGCGGGTCGGTTTCATCTCCCCCCACAGCCACAACTTCTGTGCCGATTGCAACCGTGTTCGCCTGACCGTCCAGGGAGAATTGCTGTTGTGCCTGGGTAATGAGCATTCAGTCGATCTGAAGCGGGTACTACGCCACTGGCCCGGTGATGAGGCGCAGCTCAGGCAGGCGATTGTCAAGGCAATGGAGATCAAGCCGGAGAAACACCATTTCGATCTGGATGAACAGCCCGTCATATTGCGTCACATGAGTGTCACAGGAGGTTGACATGCCCTTGGCCCAGGCCGAGCGTCGTTATACTTACACCGATTACCTGACCTGGCCCGATGATGAGCGCTGGGAGCTGATCGAGGGGATGCCCTACGGCATGTCCCCGGCTCCGAACCGCCGACACCAGGAGGTCGTTGGGGAGATTTATCGCCAATTTGCCAACCAACTGGAGGACCGTCGCTGCCGGGTGTATGTGGCCCCTTTCGATGTCCGGCTGGCGGATTCGGAGGCGGCGGATACCGAGATCACCACGGTGGTACAGCCGGATGTGAGCGTGTTTTGCGATCCGGACCAGCTGGACGAGCGGGGTGCAAAGGGGGCACCGGACCTGGTGGTGGAAGTGCTTTCCCCGTCCACCGCCCCCAAGGATCTGACCGTCAAACGGGAGGTCTATGCCCGGTACCGGGTTCAGGAATACTGGGTATTAGAGCCACTGGACCGCGTGTTGATGATCTGGCGTCATGAAAAAAACGGTTATGGAGCGCCAGAAATCATGGCCCTGGAAGGCGTCGTATCCAGTAGAATTGCGAATTTGCATTTGGATTTGGATCAACTGGCAAGATTGATGGAGGATGTGTGACAGAGAATCTCGTTGCCCGCGGATTGCCCGGATCGCGGTTGTTTCAGGACTCCGACCCTGAAGAAACCCGGGAGTGGATCGAGGCTTTGCAGGCGGTGTTGCAGGCTCAGGGAGCGCCGCGGGCGCATTATCTGGTCGAGCGATTGATCGACGAGGCCAGGCGTTCCGGGATCAACATTCCCTTTTCCGCCTCGACCGCCTACATCAATACCATTCCACCTCATCTGGAGAAACCCTGCCCGGGGGACATGGCCATCGAGCGCAGGATTCGCTCTTACGTACGCTGGAATGCCATGGCGATGGTGGTGCAGGCAAATCGCAGGTCCACCGAATACGGTGGGCACATCGCCACTTTCGCTTCATCGGCAACCTTGTACGAAGTGGGCTTCAATCATTTCTTTCGGGCTCCGAGCGACGATTTCGGGGGCGACCTGGTATTTTTCCAGGGCCACGCTTCACCTGGAATCTATTCCCGGGCGTTTCTGGAAGGCCGGCTGAGCGAGGAACATCTGCACAACTTCCGCCGCGAGGTGGCGGGAAAAGGGTTGTCTTCCTATCCGCATCCCTGGTTGATGCCGGACTTTTGGCAGTTCCCCACCGTCTCCATGGGACTGGGACCCCTGATGGCCATCTATCAGGCCCGTTTCACACGCTATCTGCATGATCGGGGGTTGGGGAATACCGATGGGCGCAAGGTCTGGTGTTTCTGCGGTGATGGCGAGATGGACGAACCCGAATCGGTGGGGGCCTTGTCGTTGGCCGGACGGGAACGCCTGGACAATCTCATTTTCGTGATCAATTGCAACCTCCAGCGGTTGGACGGTCCGGTCCGTGGTGACGGCAAGATCATCCAGGAACTGGAAGGACTGTTCCGCGGTGCCGGGTGGAATGTGATCAAGGTGATCTGGGGCGCGCGCTGGGATCCGCTTTTGGCCAAGGATACCCAGGGCTTGCTGAAAAAGCGCATGGAAGAAGTCGTGGACGGGGAATATCAGACGTACAAGGCCAAGGACGGAGCTTATGTGCGCAAGCACTTCTTCGGCAAATATCCTGAGCTTTTGGAGATGGTCGCCAACCTTTCGGATGAGGAAATCTTCCGCCTCAACCGCGGTGGTCACGATCCAAAGAAAGTCTATGCCGCCTATGCCGCGGCGATGGGGCACACCGGGCAGCCCACCGTCATTCTGGCCAAGACCATCAAGGGTTACGGTATGGGGGAGGCAGGCGAGGGCCGGATGGGGGCGCACCAGCAGAAGAAGCTGGAAGAAAAGATACTGCGCCAGTTCCGCGATCGCTTCGACATTCCCATCCCCGATGACAGGCTGGCAGAAGCTCCCTTCTACAAGCCAGCAGCTGACAGCCCCGAGCTGGAATATCTGCACGAACGCCGCCGGGCTTTGGGAGGCTATCTGCCCCAGCGCCGGGGGCAGTCGAAGGTCGCCATCTTGATTCCGGATGACAAGCCCTACGATTTCGCCTTCAAAGGCACCGGCGAGCGTGAAATGTCCACCACCATGGTGTTCGTGCGTATCCTGGCCGGGCTCATACGCGATAAGGGACTGGGTAAGCACGTGGTGCCGATCGTTCCAGATGAGGCCCGTACCTTCGGTATGGAAGGGTTGTTCCGACAATACGGTATCTATTCCCACGTGGGACAACTCTATGAGCCCGAGGATGCCGGTCAGATCAACTATTACCGTGAAGACACCAAAGGTCAGATTCTGGAAGAGGGAATCTGCGAAGCCGGGGCGATGAGTGACTGGATCGCTGCAGCGACCTCCTACAGCCATCATGATCTTCCTATGATCCCTTTCTATATCTACTACTCCATGTTTGGCTACCAACGGGTCGGGGACCTGTGTTGGGCCGCCGGTGACATGCAGTCGCGGGGTTTTCTGATGGGGGGGACGGCAGGTCGTACCACCTTGGCGGGAGAAGGCCTGCAACACCAGGACGGCCATAATTTGTTGTTTTTCTCCGCCATCCCTAACTGTGTCGCCTACGATCCCTGTTTCGGTTACGAGTTGGCAGTGATCATACGTGATGGCCTCAGACGCATGATCAAGGAAGGAGAGAATATCTATTTCTACTTGACCGTGATGAACGAGAACTATACCCATCCACCCCTGCCGGCAGGGGCTGAGGAAGGCATCCTCAAGGGAATATACCGATTCTCCACCAGCGGGAAAAAGGCACAGATACAGCTCCTTGGCAGTGGCACGATTCTGCGGGAGGTGATCGCTGCCGGCGATTTGTTGCAAAACGATTTCGGGATCGGCGCCGATATCTGGAGTGTTACCAGCTTCGCCGAACTCCACCGAGATGGGGTGCAGGCGCAACGCTGGAATCAGCGCCATCCTGGCAGCCGCTCTTTGAAAAAAGCCTATGTCACCGAATGTCTGAAGCAAACCCAAGGCCCGGTGTTGGCGGCGACCGATTATATTCGCACCCATGCCGAGCAGATTCGTCAGTTCGTTCCCAAACCGTATCATGTGCTCGGTACCGATGGATATGGTCGTAGCGACGTCCGTAAGGAACTGCGAAAGTTCTTCGAGGTGGACCGCTATTCGGTGGCGGTGACTGCGCTCAAGGCATTGGCGGATGAAGGAACGATTCCCGTCAAGACAGTCAAGGAGGCGATGTCCAATTACGGGTTGGATCCAGACAAGCCGTTTCCAGCCACAGTTTAGACAAGTTTCGGAAACACTGCATGCCGGAGATCCTGGAGGCGGGATCTCCGGCATTTTGTTAAACTCGCGCCAATAACAATCAACCATTCATGGGGTAACAGGGTGAGTCAGGAAAAGGAAATTTGCGTCCCGCCACTGGGGGATGTGGATGAGGTCGATGTCATCGAAGTATTGGTCCAGCCTGGGGATCAGGTCGAACAGGATACCCCACTGATCACGCTGGAAAGCGACAAGGCAACGATGGAGGTGCCTTCTCCCGAGGTAGGGACCGTCAAGGAAGTGCTGGTGAAAGTCGGGGACAAAGTCAAAGAGGGGGTACCGATCATTCGTCTGGGATTGGCAGCTGAGGGGGGTGAGCCTGCGGAGCCCTCGTCTGCCGAGCCTGAAGTGCCCCCTCCGGAAAGAGAGCCTGCGCCCACTGTCGAGGAATCGCCCCAGGTCTCCGAAGAAACCACCGCCGAAGTAGTGGAAGCTGCACAAGTGCCTGTTGAACAACCTGCCGGTGAACTTCCCTATGCCAGTCCCTCGGTGCGCAAGTTTGCCCGTAAGCTTGGTGTCGAGCTGACCGGGGTACAAGGGTCGGGACCCAAAGGCAGAATTCTCAAGGAAGACGTGGAGGCATTCGTCAAGGCCCGACTGAACGGTGTGGCAGCGGCGCCGGGGGTGGGGATCCCCCAGATTCCGGCCATCGATTTCGCCAAATTCGGTTTGGTGGAAGCACAAACCCTGTCCCGTCTGAAACAGCGGACCGGTCCGCATCTCCAGCGTGCCTGGCTCAATGCCCCCCAAGTCACTCAGCATCACGAAGTCGACATCACCGAACTGGAGGACTTCCGCCAGTCACTCAAGCGGGAATCCGAGGCCCGGGGCGTCAAGCTGACCCCGCTGGCATTCATTCTCAAGGTCTTGCCGGTCGTTCTCAAGCAATTTCCCACCTTCAATGCTTCCCTGAGCCAGGATGGTCAGAGCGTGATCCTGAAACGCTACTTTCACATCGGGGTGGCGGTTGCCACACCCGACGGGCTGGTAGTGCCGGTGATCCGGGATGTGGATCAAAAAGGGGTTTGGGAACTGGGAGAAGAGTTGGCCGAGGTGAGCGCCCGGGCGCGGGCTGGTAAACTGACCCCGAACGATCTTCAGGGGGGGTGTTTTTCGGTCTCCAGCCTGGGAGGGATCGGGGGATCATTTTTCACCCCCATCGTCAACGTGCCGGAGCTGGCGATTCTCGGCTTGTCACGGGCTCGCATGCAGCCGGTATGGAGTGGGGGGGAATTCATTCCAAGATTGATGTTGCCGATTTCGCTCTCCTACGATCACCGGGTGATCGATGGCGCCGAGGGGGCACAGTTCGTGGTCCGGTTCGGTGAGCTGCTCAGTGACATGCGCCGCTTGGTTTTGTAAAGAGGAGGGATGAGCATGACGACGGAAACCGAGGTTTTGGTATTGGGGGCAGGCCCCGGTGGTTATACGGCCGCTTTCCGGGCTGCGGATCTGGGTAAGCGGGTCACCCTGGTGGAACGCTATCCGGTACTGGGTGGGGTATGCCTCAACGTAGGCTGCATTCCCTCCAAGGCCCTGTTGCATCTGGCCGGATTGATCTATGAAGCCCGTGAGTGTGCCACCAAGGGAATCGATTTCGGTGAGCCGAAGATCGACTTGAACCAGATTCGGGCCTGGAAGGAGCGGGTGGTCAAGACCCTCAACACCGGGCTGGCCGGCCTGGCCAAACAGCGGCAGATCCAGGTGGTTCAGGGATTGGGGCGTTTCATTTCCCCGCATGAGATCGAGGTGGATGGTACCGACGACAAACAAACCGTTCGTTTCCAATCTGTCATCATTGCTGCCGGTTCCCGTCCGGTGCGTTTGGCCGGGTGGCCGGAAGATCCCCGTATCATGGATTCCACCGGCGCGCTGGCATTGGAGGGAATACCAGAATCCCTGCTGGTGGTCGGAGGCGGAGTGATTGGGCTTGAAATGGCCTGTGTCTACCATGCCCTGGGTTCGAAAATCTCAGTGGTCGAACTGGCCGATCAGATCCTGCCTGGCGTGGACGGGGATCTGATCCGCCCGCTTCAGCAGAGTATCGGAAAACGCTATGAGAACATCTGGCTGGGTGCCAAGGTGACCAGCGTGGAGGCCGGCGACACGGGGCTGGAGGTCCGGTTCGAAGGCAGCGACATCTCCGGGAAACAGCGTTTCGACCGGATTCTGGTCTCGGTGGGAAGGCAGCCCAACAGCGATCTGTTGAACCTGGAAGCCGCAGAAATCCAAACCGATGACAGAGGCTTCATCCCTGTGGATGAAAGGATGCGTACCGCTGTTCCTCATATCTTTGCCATTGGAGATATCATTGGTAACCCGATGCTGGCCCACAAGGCAAGTCACGAAGGCAAAGTGGCAGCCGAGGTTATTTGTGATGAGCCTACCGCTTTTCAGGCCCTCACGATTCCCGCAGTCGCCTACACCGATCCCGAAGTGTCCTGGATGGGCAAGAGTGAGTCGGAGCTCAAGGCCGAAGACGTGGACTATGACAAGGCGGTCTTTCCCTGGGCAGCCAGCGGCCGTGCTCTGTCCATGGGGAGAAGGGAGGGGGTGACCAAGCTGCTCAGTGACAAGAAGACGGGACGCATCCTGGGTGCCGGGATCGTCGGTCCCCATGCCGGTGAACTGATTTCCGAAGCGGTGTTGGCGCTGGAAATGGGTGCCGACGTCGAGGATTTGGCATTGACCATCCATCCTCATCCAACCCTGTCGGAGACTCTGATGTTTGCAGCCGAAATGATTGACGGTTCCATCACCGACCTATATCTTGGCAAGAAAACCCCCTGAGGATGACAGGCGTGGAAACGGTTGAGTTGAATTGCAAACGCTTCGGAGAGGCCGGGCCGCCTTTGGTGATCCTGCATGGTCTGTTTGGTGCTGGAAGAAACTGGTACTCGCTGGCTCAGCGCCTGGCCGACGAATTTCAGATTTTGGTGCCTGATTTGCGGGGCCATGGAGACTCACCTTCGGTGACCCCGCTGGATTATCCTCACATGGCCGCTGATCTTGTCGCGTTACTAGAGCGCGAAGGGCTGGGTTCGGCCCATTTCCTGGGCCACAGTCTGGGGGGGAAGGCGGCCATGACCGTGGCACTTAATCATCCAAACCAGGTGGAAAAGCTGGTGGTGGCGGATATTGCGCCAGTGCATTATTCCCATAGTTTCGATCATGTCATCGCAGCGCTCAAAGCCATGCCGCTGGATCAGATCCAAAGTCGTCGGGAAGCGGGTGAGTGGTTGAGCCAGCGGATCGAGAATCCGGCCATCAGCCAGTTCCTGCTGCAGAATCTGGTGGCCGAGAACGATCACTACCATTGGCGTATCGATCTCGATCTGTTGGCCCAGGCTTTGCCTTGCATTGTCAGCTTTCCCCTGGATGAGCAGGTTCAACCATTTGAAGGTCACACCCTGTTTATTGCCGGTGGCCTGTCCGAATATATCAAACCCCAATATCACCAGGCTATCCGAACCTTGTTCCCCAACGCATGCATCCAGACGATCGAACACGCAGGTCACTGGGTGCACATCGATCAGCCGGAAGCGTTCGAAGCTGTAGTGCGTTGTTTTCTCAGGCCCAATTGTACCCTGGAAGGGAAGCAGGAACTATAAGCCCTAAAGCCTCTACGCATCCGACCGATACCTTAGGAGTAAGGAGATGGTCGAGGTGGTATGCGAATCTTATTTCTGGCCTTGGTGTTTGTGACCAGGCTTGCAGGTGCTGAATTCTATCAATCCCAATTGTTGGAGACCCGGTGGAGCCTGCAAAGCGGCAAGCTGTTTTGCAGGTTGAGTCAGGAGATTCCGCACCTTGGATATGCCGTGATGGAACAGGAAGCCGGTCAACCGTTACGCTTTGTGTTGCGCCTTGAGACTGAGGGACAGGTCGACATGGCCAGTGTCCGTATCGATCCTGCACCATGGCAGCATCATGTGCTTCCTGGTAGATCGTATCCCGTCGCCATGAGTAGTATTAATGCCAACAGACCGCAGCAACTCATCGTGGAGGGAGAGATCGCCGAAAAAATGCTGGCGGCCCTATATGCCGGGCACTTTCCTTCCTTTACTTTGCATCGGTCATGGCAGGGTGGGATGAGTGAAGCCAGAGTGGGCATTTCATCGGTGCGATTCTGGGAGAGGTATGATGCCTTCCGGGTATGTCGGATGAAACTGCCTTCTTTCGGGCTGAAGGACTTCGAGGGCTTGCGTTTTTACTTCGAAGAGGAACAATCCCGGCTGCCCTCTGAACTAATACGAGTTTTGCCAAATATAAGCCGTTACCTCAAACTTGCAGGCAAAGGACAGGTCGTGGTCAGGAATGCGGCCGAAGGCTTGGTTACCGAAAAAGGAAAGGTGTGGTTTCACAAGCGCTTTACCCTGATCAAGAATAGGTTGCATGAGCTGGGGTTGGGGGAAAAGCAAATCTCTATCCGCCCTTCAAGCCGCGGGCCCTCTATAGAAATGACCCTCTTTGGTCCTGAGGGGTTATGTTCGTATCACTATGATCGCAACCAGACAGTCCTGTCCCATCCTCAAAAACGTAGATTGGCGCTGCTGGCCCGATATGTCAGGGAGTACTTCCCTGGTCAGCTGGTGATCCACGGACATAGCGATGGCGCCCGCTGGCGGAGTGAAAAGGCTAACCGGGCCTTGGCAAAACTTTGGGCCCAGGAAGTTCGAGACTTTCTGCTGGGGAAAGGGGTGTCCGCAGAGCGGATGAGTATTCGGGTGTGGGGATCCAGGAGACGTGCCGCCACTAATCTCAGCCGTCAAGGACAAGCCAGGAACCGGCGTGTGGTCATCGAATTGCTCGACAAGCCCAGGTTGACTGCGGCACGAGATTAGGACGCATTGAAAATTCTCGTTTCTTCATAAACCCGATTGATTGATCAGCTGCCTCGCCAGCATAAGATCCTCCTCGGTATCGACATCGATGGCGGCTTCAGGATAAGGCAGGACAATGAAAGCAACCTTGAGGTCCAGCTTTTTTTGTACCTTCTGAACCACGTCAGCGGTAGTCAGTTGACCCCATAGATATCGAATAAAC
>CAYUPV010000043.1:0-16445 GCA_964445885.1 uncultured Methylococcales bacterium | reverse complement strand
GGAGGCGTTTGAGGGCGTGGTGGATCTGATCAAGATGAAGGCCATCTATTGGGACGACGAGACCCGGGGCACCCGTTATGAGGAGCGGGACATCACTGGAGACCTGTTGGCCGAGTGTGAAGAGTGGCGCGAGAAAATGGTCGAGGCCGCGGCTGAAGCCAACGATGAATTGATGAACAAATACCTCGAAGGCGAGGATCTGACCCTGGAAGAAATCAAGCAAGGTTTGCGCAGCCGTGTTCTGGCCGGCGAGATTGTTCCAGCTTTGTGTGGATCGGCGTTCAAGAACAAGGGAGTGCAGGCGCTGCTGGATGCTGTGATTGAGTTCCTGCCGTCACCGGTCGATATTCCTCCGGTCAAGGGGGTGGATGAGAAGGGCACCGAAGTTGTGCGTAAAGCCAGTGACGACGAGCCATTTGCCGCCCTTGCATTCAAGATAGCCACTGATCCTTTCGTCGGGGCCCTGACATTCTTCAGGGTGTACTCCGGAGTTGTGAATTCAGGGGATACCGTTTATAACGCGTTGAAGAGCAAGCGCGAGCGTATCGGCCGTATCGTTCAGATGCACGCCAATCATCGCGATGAAATCAAAGAGGTGAGGGCAGGGGACATCGCGGCCGCCATCGGGCTCAAAGATGTCTCGACGGGGGATACCCTGTGTGATCCCAAGGCGATCATCACCCTGGAAAAGATGGAATTCCCGGAGCCGGTGATTTCGGTGGCGGTGGAACCCAAGACCAAGGCCGACCAGGAGAAGATGGGCATTGCCCTGCAGAAGCTGGCCCAGGAAGACCCGTCCTTCCGAGTGCATACTGATGAAGAGTCTGGCCAGACCATAATATCCGGGATGGGCGAACTTCATCTTGAGATCATCGTTGACAGGATGAAGCGTGAGTTCAATGTGGAAGCCAACGTGGGTGCTCCCCAGGTGGCATACCGTGAAACCATTCGTAAGGCGGTGGAGCAGGAAGGCAAGTTTGTGCGTCAAACCGGTGGTCGAGGCCAGTATGGTCACGTCTGGTTGAAGATCGATCCACAGGAGCGTGGGGCAGGATATGAGTTTGTCAATGCCATCGTGGGTGGAGTGGTCCCCCGGGAATATATTCCAGCGGTTGACAAGGGTGTCCAAGAGGCCTTGGAGAGCGGGGTGATCGCGGGCTATCCGGTCGTCGATGTGAAAGTCACCTTGTTCGATGGTTCCTACCATGACGTGGACTCCAGTGAAATGGCGTTCAAGATTGCTGGCTCCATGGCGTTCAAGGAGGGTGCGAAAAAGGCAGATCCAGTGCTTCTGGAGCCGATCATGAAGGTCGAAGTGGTGACCCCGGAAGAGTATATGGGGGATGTGGTGGGTGATATCAATCGCCGGCGTGGGATGGTGCAAGGCATGGAAGATGCGCCTGGCGGTAAGGTCATTCGCTGCGAAGTGCCGTTGGCAGAGATGTTTGGCTATGCCACCGACCTGCGCTCACAGTCCCAGGGGCGGGCAACCTATTCCATGCAGTTCGAGAAATACATGGAAGCTCCGGCGAGCGTCGCCGAGGCCATTATCAAGAAAGCAACTTCGTAAATCATTCGGGCTAACAAGATCGTTAAGTGAGGTATAGCAGTGGCCAAGCAGAAATTTGAGCGGACGAAGCCGCATGTCAATGTGGGGACGATTGGGCACGTCGACCATGGTAAGACGACGCTGACGGCGGCGCTGACGAAGGTGTCGGCGGATCATTTCCAGGGAGCGGAATTCAAGGATTACGGACAGATTGACAATGCGCCGGAAGAGCGTGAGCGTGGGATTACGATTGCCACGGCGCACGTGGAGTATGAGACGGCCAAGCGTCACTATGCCCATGTGGACTGTCCTGGCCATGCTGACTACGTAAAGAACATGATCACCGGGGCGGCGCAGATGGATGGTGCGATCCTGGTGGTGTCGGCGGCGGATGGTCCGATGCCGCAGACGCGCGAGCACATTCTGCTGGCTCGTCAGGTGGGGGTGCCGTGCATAGTGGTGTACCTGAACAAGGCGGACATGGTCGACGACGAGGAATTGTTGGAACTGGTGGAGATGGAAGTCCGTGAACTGCTGAGCCAGTATGAATTTCCTGGAGACGACGTGCCGGTGGTGATTGGCAGTGCGTTGAAGGCCCTGGAAGGCGACGATAGCGACATTGGTGTGCCATCGATACTGAAGCTGATGGAATCGATGGACGAATACATTCCGGAGCCTGAGCGGCCCATAGATCAGCCATTCCTGATGCCGATCGAAGACGTATTCTCGATCTCTGGCCGAGGCACGGTGGTGACGGGTCGAATCGAGCGCGGCAAGGTATTGGTGGGCGATGAAGTGGAGATTGTGGGGATCCGCCCGACCAGCAAGACCACGGTGACTGGTGTGGAGATGTTCCGCAAGTTACTGGACGAAGGGGTTGCTGGAGACAACGTGGGGGTGCTGTTGCGTGGCACCAAGCGTGACGAGGTTGAGCGTGGTCAGGTACTGGCGCAGCCTGGGACGATCACTCCACATACCCATTTTGAAGCGGAAGTCTATGTGCTGTCGAAGGAGGAAGGGGGGCGGCATACGCCGTTCTTCAATGGCTACCGCCCGCAGTTCTATTTCCGCACCACGGACGTGACAGGTTCTGTGGAGCTTCCGGAAGGGATCGAGATGGTGATGCCTGGTGACAATGTCAAGGTCACGGTGAAGCTGATCAATCCGATTGCGATGGAAGAAGGTCTCCGGTTCGCCATCCGCGAAGGCGGACGCACCGTTGGGGCCGGCGTGGTCTCCAAGGTCATCGAGTAGTTTTGTGGTTTGTGGGCGCCGCCAAGTGTCGCCGGTGCCCAGTGTAAGATTTAAAAGATAATTAGGTCAGTAGCTCAATTGGTAGAGCAGCGGTCTCCAAAACCGCAGGTTGGGGGTTCGAGTCCCTCCTGGCCTGCCATTTATGTTTGCAACCATTTACCCCTCCCACCCAAGCCAGGTTTAGTTTCATGACAGCACAAGCAAATTCACCCGAGTCGTCAGGTTCTGTCTTCGATTCCATCAAGTTGATGGTCGCCCTTGGTTTGTTGGCTGTCGGCGTGATGGGGTTCTACGTTTACGCCGAATATTCCCTGCTGTATCGGACATTGGCGCTGGTGGTCGTGGCCATTCTGTCGGGAGCGGTTTTCCTGACCTCGTCTTATGGCAAGGCATTCTGGTCCTTCTTTCAGCTGGCCCGGATGGAGCTGCGCAAAGTAGTGTGGCCAACCAGGCAGGAGACGATGCATACCACTTTGATGGTAGTGGTGATGGTGATCATCGTTGGCTTGATTTTGTGGATGCTCGATTCTCTGTTCTTGTGGTTGGTGCGTCTGTTGACTGGGCAGGGAGGTTGATGGCAGATGGCTATGCGTTGGTACGTGGTCCATGCCTATTCCAATTATGAGAATCAGGTAAAGCGTTCGCTTGAAGAGAGGATCAAGCAGGCGGGGCTGGAAGATAAATTCGGCAAGATTCTGGTGCCAACCGAAGAAGTGATCGAAATGCGGATGGGGCAACGCCGCAAGACTGATCGCAAGTTTTATCCCGGTTATGTGCTGGTGCAGATGGAAATGAACGATGAGACCTGGCATCTGGTGCGGAGTGTTCCCCATGTGCTTGGGTTTATCGGCGGAACGGCGGAAAAGCCGGCACCCATTTCCGACGAGGAAGCGGAAGCAATACTGGCCCGGGTGGAGGAAGGTCTTACCAAACCAAAGCCCAAAGTGTTGTTTGAGCCGGGTGAAGTGGTTCGAATCACAGAGGGGCCATTCAAAGATTTCAATGGCGTGGTCGAGGAAGTCGACTACGACAAAAACAAACTGCGGGTGTCGGTGCTTATTTTTGGCAGGTCGACGCCAGTGGAATTTGACTTCGGTCAGGTGGAGAAGGTCTGACCGCAATCTAGGGGAGCCGAAAGGCGTTGGTACCCAAATGGAGATTAAAGTATGGCAAAGAAAGTAGAAGCTTATATCAAGCTGCAGGTCAAGGCGGGGGAAGCTAACCCCAGCCCACCGGTGGGCCCGGCGTTGGGTCAGCATGGCGTCAACATCATGGAGTTTTGCAAGGCGTTCAATGCCCAGACCCAGAGTATGGAGAAAGGTTTGCCGTTGCCGGTGATCATCACCGTCTACAGCGACCGCAGCTTTACCTTCATCATCAAGACCCCTCCCGCGTCTTATCTGCTGAAAAAGGCTTTGGGTACGGAAAAGGGAAGTGCCGTCCCCAATCTGGAAAAGATTGGCACGGTAACGAGGGCGCAGTTGGAAGAAATCGCTAAGGTCAAGGAACCGGATTTGACCGCTGCTGACATGGATGCCGCTGTGCGTACCATCGCTGGTACAGCCCGCAGCATGGGTATCGATGTGGAGGGCGTGTGATGGCCAAATTGAGCAAAAGATTCAAGATGATCCGCGAAAAGGTGGATCCCGTTAAGGCCTATAATGTGGAAGAAGCGCTGCAACTGTTGCAAGAGCTGTCTACGGTGAAATTCAAGGAATCAGTGGATGTCAGCGTCAATCTTGGCGTCGATCCACGAAAATCCGATCAGGTGGTGAGAGGTTCTACCGTGCTACCCAATGGTACCGGCAAATCGGTGCGAGTCGCCGTTTTTGCCCAAGGTGCCAATGCTGATGCAGCCAAAGAGGCGGGAGCCGATATCGTCGGCATGGAAGATCTGGCCGAGGAGATCAAGAAGGGATACCTGGATTTCGATGTGGTGATCGCGACCCCGGATGCGATGCGCATTGTCGGTCAGCTGGGGCCGATTCTAGGGCCTCGTGGGCTAATGCCGAATCCCAAAGTGGGCACGGTGACTCCAGATGTTGCCACTGCAGTGAAAAATGCCAAGGCGGGACAGGTGCGTTACCGTACCGATAAGGCTGGCATCATCCACTGCACCATTGGTAAAGTTGACTTCGATGTCAACGCGCTGCGTGAAAATCTTGAAGCCTTGCTGGCGGATCTGAAGAAAGCCAAACCGACATCGAGCAAAGGCGTCTACATGAAGAAAGTCGCCCTGTCGACCACGATGGGGCCTGGCCTGACGGTTGATCAGTCAAGCCTGAATGTCTGAAGAATCAACGAGCTTTGGATTACCGGGTTACCGGTGATCGTCAAAGACCGCAGGTGCGTGCTAACGCTTAATGAAAAGCCTGCGCAGACGGTGAACCGGCCTGTGATGGACGGGAAACCGTAACTTGGGGTATCCATCGAGATACATAGAGCAAAATCCCCGCTTGGCGGGGGAATGTCGGAGGTAACACGTGGCACTGAGACTGGAACAGAAAAAGGCAATCGTTGCCGAGGTCTCCACCGTCGCCGCGCAGGCCCATTCCGCAGTGGCTGCGGAATACAGTGGTCTGACGGTGCCGGAGATGACCGAGCTGCGTCAGAAGGCCCGGGCGTCGCAAGTGTACCTTCGCGTGGTGAAAAACACGCTGGCGCGTCGCGCGCTGGAAGGGACCCAGTACGCCTGCATGCGTGAAGGTCTGGTGGGTCCGTTGTTGTTGGTGTTTTCATTGGATGAGCCGGGTTCGGCTGCCCGTGTGGTCAAGGATTTTTCCAAGCAACACGAGCATCTGAGACCCAAGCTGGTTGCCGTTGGGGGTAAACTGTACGGACCCGAGGAATTGGATCGTCTGGCCAGTCTGCCCACCAAGGAGCAGGCCATCAGTATGTTGATGGCTGTGATGAAGGCGCCAGTGGAAAAACTGGTGAGAACGATGGCCGAGCCCCACGCGAAACTGGTACGGACGGTGGCTGCCGTGCGCGATCAAAAGCAAGCGGCCTAATTTGGCTGGCTTGAATCCTTTGCTAATTGTCGATGAATTTTGGAGTTAAAAATGGCTTTGTCAAAAGATGAGATTTTGGATGCGATTTCCAATATGACCGTCATGGAAGTGGTGGATCTGATTTCTGCCATGGAAGAGAAATTTGGTGTCTCGGCAGCCGCAGCGGTTGCTGCAGTGCCGTTGGCTGCTGGCGGGGAGGCTGGTGGTGCAGCTGAAGAGCAGACCGAGTTTGATGTGGTCTTGACCAGCTTCGGTTCCAACAAGGTGTCTGTGATCAAAGCAGTACGTGGAATCACCGGTCTTGGGCTCAAGGAAGCCAAGGCTTTGGTCGAAGGCGCGCCTGCACCAGTCAAGGAGGGTGTCAGCAAGGAAGAGGCTGAGGAAATCAAAAAGCAATTGGAAGAGGCTGGCGCTTCTGTCGAAGTCAAATAAGTCTAGAAGCTCTTTTTCTTCCAGGGAACGGCTGGCAGTTTCGACTGCCGGCCTTTTCCCGCTTCGGTTGGGGCGGCTTGAAGTAGAGAAAATGTGGATAAATCGGAAATCACACTTCCGGTTGGGGATTCAATCATGGCTTGGACAGTTACTTCAAGGTTACCAAGAAGCATACCAAAACTGGCGGAGGCACAGTGCAAACTATGTACTAGTCGAGAAGCAACCTTGGTCGATGCATGCGTTCATTGGCTTTGAACGTTAGTCACTCCCATCATATTTCGGTTGAGTTGTTAGAACTCCACCGGGTACTCATTTACTGCAGGATCTAAGGAACCGCTATGGCCTATTCTTTCACCGAGAAAAAGCGTATTCGCAAGAGCTTTGCCAAACGTCCAGAAGTTCTGGAAGTTCCCTATCTGTTGCGCATTCAGCTCGATTCCTACCGACACTTTCTCCAAGCCGATAAACGCCCTAATGCGCGTTTGGAACAGGGCCTGCATGCCGCTTTCAAATCGGTTTTTCCCATCGAAAGCCACAATGGCTATGCGGTGCTGGAGTATGTGACTTACCGGCTCGGGGAGCCCACCTTCGATGTCAAGGAATGTCAGCTACGCGGGGCCACCTATTCAGCACCGCTTCGGGTCAAAGTGCGTCTGGTGCTGTATGACAAGGATTCGCCGGCCAGTAGCAAAGTGACTAAGGAAGTCAAGGAGCAGGAAGTCTACATGGGCGAGTTGCCCCTGATGACCGAGAATGGCACCTTCGTGATCAATGGTACCGAGCGGGTGGTGGTGTCACAATTGCACCGTTCCCCGGGCGTGTTCTTCGATCACGACCGTGGTAAGACTCATTCGTCGGGAAAATTGCTGTTCAATGCCCGGGTGATACCATACCGCGGTTCCTGGCTCGATTTTGAGTTTGATCACAAGGATATCGTGTATGTCAGAATCGACCGGCGCCGTAAACTTCCGGCAACCGTATTGCTGCGTGCGCTGGGGTTCGATAATGAGCAAATGATCCAGATGTTCTTCGATACTGATACCTTCCATCTGGGCAAGGATAAAATCGTACTCGATCTGGTGCCGGAACGTTTGCGTGGTGAAGTGGCACCGTTTGAAATCAAGCTGGGGGATGGTACAGTCATCGTTGAAGATGGGCGACGGATCACTCAAAGGCATATCCGCCAAATGAAGAAGGCAGAGCTGGCCCAGCTGGAAGTGCCCAAGGAATACCTGTATGCCAAGATTCTTGCCCACAACATTGTGGATGAGAAGACCGGAGAACTGATTGCGGCGGTCAATACGGAAATCTCCGCCGACCTGTTGGACCAGCTGATCGAGAGCGGGATCGACAAAATCGAGACCTTGTATGTCAATGAGCTCGATCGCGGTCCGTACATCTCCAATACCCTCAGAATCGACCATACCACGACCCAATTGGAGGCATTGGTCGAGATCTATCGCATGATGCGTCCTGGGGAGCCTCCCACCAAGGATGCTGCGGAGACCCTGTTTCAGAATCTGTTCTTCGCCGAAGAACGTTACGACCTGTCGGAAGTCGGGCGGATGAAGTTGAACCTGCGTCTGGGCCGCAAGGACGAAAAAGGTCCCCGAGTGCTGACCAAAGAAGACATCTTTGCGGTGCTGAACGAACTCATCAATATTCGTAATGGCAAAGGGCAGGTGGATGATATCGACCACCTGGGTAACCGTCGGGTGCGCAGTGTGGGCGAAATGGTGGAGAATCAGTTCCGCATCGGCCTGGTCCGGGTCGAGCGAGCCGTCAAGGAGCGGCTGACTCTGGCCAGTACTGAAGGCTATACCCCACAGGAAGTGATCAATGCCAAACCTGTGGTGGCGGCGATCAAAGAATTTTTCGGATCCAGCCAACTGTCCCAGTTCATGGACCAGAATAACCCCTTGTCGGAGATCACCCACAAGCGCAGGGTGTCTGCGCTGGGACCAGGGGGGTTGTCCAGGGAGCGCGCCGGGTTTGAAGTGCGGGATGTCCACCCGACCCATTATGGCCGTCTGTGTCCGATCGAAACCCCGGAAGGACCCAATATCGGACTGATCAACTCGCTGGCGGTCTATTCCCGCACCAACCACTATGGCTTTCTTGAGACGGCCTATCGCAAAGTGGAAAAAGGCCGGGTCACCGATGAAATTCATTACCTTTCCGCGATCGAGGAAAGCGATTATGTGATCGCCCAGGCCGGTGCCACCGTGGATGAGAAGGGCCAGCTGATCGATGAAATGGTGTCGTGTCGGCACAAGAATGAATTCACTCTGGCCTCTCCCGAGACTGTGCAATACATGGATGTTTCACCGAAGCAGATCGTCTCGGCCGCTGCTTCCCTGATTCCGTTTCTGGAACACGATGACGCCAACCGTGCCTTGATGGGTTCCAATATGCAGCGTCAGGCGGTTCCGATGTTGCGCTCTCAAAAACCTCTGGTAGGGACGGGGATGGAACGTATCGTCGCCAGGGATTCTGGCACCGCGGTGGTGGCAAGGCGTGGGGGGGAAGTAGTCTCAGTGGATGCGGCCCGTATCGTGGTCCGTGTCAATGACGATGAGACCGAAGCAGGTGAACCAGGGGTGGATATCTATAATCTGACCAAATACACCCGCTCCAACCAAAATACCTGTATCAATCAGAAGCCGCTCGTTCATCCGGGGGATCGTATCTCCCGCGGTGACATCCTGGCCGACGGGGCCTCCACCGACATGGGGGAACTGGCGCTGGGACAGAATCTGCTGGTGGCCTTCATGCCGTGGCATGGGTACAACTTCGAAGACTCCATCCTGATCTCCGAGCGGGTTGTGGAAGAAGATCGCTACACGACCATCCATATCGAGGAAAAGACCTGTGTGGCGCGCGATACCAAACTGGGTTCCGAGGAGATCACTGCCGACATCCCCAATGTGAGTGAATCTGCATTGGCGAAACTGGATGAGTCGGGAATCGTATACATCGGCGCCGAGGTCAAGGAAGGCGACATTCTGGTGGGTAAGGTGACTCCCAAAGGAGAAACCCAGCTGACCCCTGAAGAAAAACTCCTCAGGGCCATTTTTGGTGAGAAAGCCTCGGATGTGAAGGACACTTCGCTACGGGTGCCTTCGGGGATGACAGGGACTGTCATCGATGTCCAGGTGTTTACCCGTGACGGGGTAGAGAAGGATGCACGCGCCAAGGCCATCGAGGAAGCCCAGCTGGAGAAGGTGCGCAAGGATCTGGGCGACCAGCTCAAGATCGTGGAACAGGATATCTATCAGCGAGTACGGCATATGCTGCTGGGCAAGACTGCTGAGTCAGGGCCAGGAGGTCTGCGTAATGGGGACGAAATCAGTGCAGAGTATCTCGATGGTCTGAAAATGTCGGAATGGCTGAAGGTTCGGCTCCAGGATGAAGATCTTAATCTGCAGCAGGAAACGATTGCCGATCAGTTGGAGAACCTGCGCAAGGACATGGACCTTCGTTTCGAAGAAAAGAAGGCCAAGATCACCATGGGAGATGACCTGCCGCCTGGAGTATTGAAGATGGTCAAGGTGTATCTGGCCGTCAAACGCCGGGTCCAACCTGGCGACAAGATGGCCGGCCGGCACGGAAACAAGGGGGTGATCTCTCAGATCGTACCGGTGGAGGACATGCCCTATACCGAGGATGGGACTCCGGTTGACATCGTTCTCAATCCCTTGGGTGTGCCCTCGCGTATGAACGTCGGACAGGTGCTGGAGACCCATCTTGGGTGGGCGGCCAGGGGTCTTGGAATCAAGATTGGCAAAATGCTGGAGGCCAAAGCCAAGGTTCAGGAATTGCGTGATTTCCTTGCTCAGGTCTATAACCAGAGCGGGCGCAAGGAAGAACTGGACAGTCTCAGTGACGAGGAGATCCTGGAACTGGCGCGCAATCTCAAGGGGGGGGTTCCGATGGCGACACCGGTGTTCGATGGCGCGACCGAAGAGGAGATCAAGGTCATGCTAAGGCTCGCTGACCTGCCGGAAAGCGGCCAGACTCGGTTGAACGATGGCCGTACTGGAGAGCCGTTCGATCGTGACGTCACCGTGGGTTATATGTACATGCTCAAGCTCAACCACCTGGTGGACGACAAGATGCATGCCCGCTCCACCGGTCCCTATAGCCTGGTGACCCAGCAACCCTTGGGAGGCAAGGCCCAGTTTGGTGGGCAGCGCTTTGGTGAGATGGAAGTCTGGGCGCTGGAGGCCTATGGAGCCGCCTATACCCTGCAGGAGATGCTGACGGTCAAGTCGGATGACGTGGTGGGTCGTACCAAGATGTACAAAAACATCGTGGATGGAGACTACCGTATGGAAGCGGGGATGCCGGAATCGTTCAAGGTGCTGATCAAGGAAATCCGCGCCCTGGCCATCAACATCGAGCTGGAGCAGGATTGAACCAGGCCTCCTGAACGGAACCTAATTCACCAATTTAGCGGGAGCTTAAGCTTTGAAAGATCTCATCAAATTCCTGAAAAGGCAGAGTCAGGTTGAGGAATTCGATGCCATTCGCATCGGTCTGGCCTCTCCGGACATGATCCGTTCGTGGTCCTACGGCGAGGTCAAGAAGCCTGAGACCATCAATTACCGGACCTTCAAGCCTGAGCGCGACGGATTGTTCTGCGCCAAGATCTTCGGTCCGGTCAATGATTACGAGTGTCTGTGCGGCAAGTACAAGCGGCTCAAACACCGGGGGGTCATTTGTGAGAAGTGCGGGGTCGAAGTGACCCTGGCCAAAGTACGCCGTGAGCGCATGGGTCACATTGAACTGGCCAGCCCGGTGGCCCACATCTGGTTCCTGAAGTCACTGCCGTCGCGGATCGCCTTGATGCTCGATATTACCATGAGGGAAGTCGAAAGGGTCTTGTATTTCGAGTCCTTCGTCGTGATCGATCCGGGCTTGACTCCGCTCGAGCAGGGTCAAATGCTGACCGACGAGGAGTATCTCGAGGCGGTGGAGGAGCACGGGGATGACTTCGTGGCCAAGATGGGTGCCGAAGCGATCCAGGAACTGCTCAAGTCGCTGGATCTGAAAGCGGAAGTGGCCACCTTGCGCGAAGAGATCGAAGCGACAGGTTCCGAGACCAAGATTCGCAAGTTGTCCAAACGACTGAAACTGATCGAGGCATTCCTCAACTCAAACAACCGGCCGGAATGGATGATCCTCAACGTGCTGCCGGTGCTGCCGCCCGATCTGCGTCCTCTGGTGCCGCTGGACGGGGGGCGTTTCGCCACGTCTGATCTGAACGATCTGTATCGTCGGGTGATCAACCGTAACAACCGTCTGCGCCGCCTGCTGGAACTCAGCGCGCCCGACATCATCGTGCGTAACGAGCGGCGGATGTTGCAGGAGGCGGTGGATGCGCTGCTGGACAACGGCCGCCGTGGTCGCGCCATCACCGGTACCAACAAACGCCCTCTCAAATCACTGGCTGACATGATCAAGGGCAAGCAGGGGCGCTTCCGTCAAAATCTTTTGGGTAAGCGGGTCGATTACTCGGGCCGTTCCGTGATCGTAGTGGGTCCGACGCTCAGGCTGCATCAATGTGGTCTGCCAAAGAAAATGGCGCTGGAGTTGTTCAAACCCTTCATTTTTGGAAAGTTGCAGGCACGTGGCATCTCCACCACCATCAAGGCAGCCAAGCGGATGGTGGAGCGTGAGGAACCGGAAGTCTGGGATGTACTCGATGAAGTCATCCGTGAACATCCGGTGATGCTGAACCGGGCTCCAACCCTGCATCGCCTCGGAATTCAGGCGTTTGAGCCGGTGCTGATCGAAGGTAAGGCGATTCAGCTGCATCCTCTGGTTTGTACCGCCTTCAATGCTGACTTCGACGGTGACCAAATGGCGGTCCACGTCCCCCTGTCGCTGGAGGCCCAACTTGAGGCCCGGGCCTTGATGATGTCTTCCAATAATATCCTGTCGCCGGCCAATGGTGAGCCCATCATTCATCCGACCCAGGATATCGTGTTGGGGCTCTATTACATGAGCCGCGAGCATATCAATGCACCGGGGGAAGGCATCGTGTTTACCGACGTAGACGAGGTGCGCCGGGCTCTGGACCACAAGGCAGTCAGTGTCCACAGCAGGATCAAACTGCGGATTGATGAGACGATCAAGGAAGAAGACGGTACGATTACGGAACGCCGCCGGATCGTCGATACGACCGCCGGACGTGCCCTGATCTGGGATATCGTCCCCGAAGGTCTGCCATTCGATCTGGTCAATCAGGACATGACCAAAAAGGCGATTTCGAACGTCATCAACGTCAGCTATCGTATTCTGGGGTTGAAGGCTACCGTGGTATTCGCCGACCAGCTTATGTATCTGGGCTTCTCCAATTCCACCCGCGCTGGAGTATCGTTCGGGATCGAGGATATGGTGATCCCACCTGAGAAGGGACGGATCATCCAGACCGCGGAAAAGGAAGTGATGGAGATTCAGCGCCAGTATGAACAGGGGTTGGTGACCGATGGTGAACGCTATAACAAGGTTGTCGACATCTGGTCACACGCCAATGAGCAGGTGGCAAAGGCCATGATGCAGGTTTTGGGCGAAGAGGAAGTGGCCGATGCAGAAGGCAACGCGGTCAAGCAGAAGTCCTTCAATTCCATCTTCATGATGGCCGATTCAGGCGCCCGTGGTTCGGCGGCCCAGATCAGACAGTTGGCCGGGATGCGGGGGTTGATGGCCAAACCGGATGGATCCATCATCGAGACTCCGATCACGGCCAATTTCCGCGAAGGTCTGAACGTACTCCAATACTTTATCTCCACTCACGGGGCGCGGAAGGGGCTGGCCGATACCGCGCTCAAGACCGCCAACTCCGGATATTTGACCCGGCGACTGGTGGACGTTGGTCAGGATCTGGTAGTCATCGAGGACGATTGTGGCACCAATAAGGGAATCACCATGGCCCCGATCATCGAGGGGGGGGACGTGGTGGAACCCCTGACCGAGCGGGTGCTTGGACGGGTGGTCGCAGAAGACGTGCTCGATCCCAAGACCAAGGAGATCATCGCCACCGCCAATACCTTGCTTGATGAGCGTATGGTCAAATTGCTCGAACAGCATAGTGTCGAGCAGATTCTGGTGCGATCTGTCATCACTTGTGAGACCCGGTACGGCGTCTGTTCGATGTGTTATGGCCGGGACCTGGGGCGAGGACACCGGGTCAGTGTCGGTGAAGCGGTGGGCGTGATTGCTGCCCAGTCCATCGGTGAGCCAGGCACCCAGTTGACCATGCGTACCTTCCATATTGGAGGCGCGGCTTCCCGGTCGGCGGCGATATCCAGCGTCGAAGTCAAGTCATCGGGGACCATCCGCGTCACTAACCTGAAGACGGTGCGTAACAAGGAAGGCAAGTTAGTGGCCGTTTCCCGATCCGGCGAAATCAGCGTGATCGACGAATATGGTCGTGAGCGCGAGCGCTACAAAGTTCCCTATGGCGCCATCCTGAATGTAGAGGATGGATCGAAAGTCAATATGGGTGATGTGGCGGCCACGTGGGATCCACACACTCATCCAGTGATCACCGAAGTGAGCGGTATCGCCAGATTGGAGAACTTCATCGACGGAGTAACGGTTCACGAGCAGTCGGACGAGGTGACCGGTCTCAGTTCGATGGTGGTCATCGACCCCAAAATGCGGCCTTCGGCAGGGCGGGATTTGCGCCCCTTGATCAAGTTGGTGGATGAAGAAGGCAAGGAAGTCTACATCCCCGGCACCGAGATTCCTGCCCAGTACTTCCTGCCCGGTGGTGCAATCGTCAATATCCGTGATGGTGAAAAGGTGGAAGTGGGTGACGTGGTTGCCCGTATCCCCCAGGAATCCACCAAGACCCGTGATATCACTGGGGGTCTCCCCCGGGTGGCGGACCTGTTCGAGGCCCGTAAGACCAAGGATCCGGCCATTCTGGCGGAAGCGACGGGTACGGTCAGTTTTGGCAAGGAAACCAAGGGTAAACGTCGACTGGTGATTACCGATGCGGAAGGGCGGCAACACGAAACCCTGATACCAAAATGGCGCCATATCACGGTGTTCGAGGGCGAATTTGTGGAGATGGGGGAAACCATCGCCGAAGGGGAGCTGACGCCGCATGATATCCTGCGTTTGCGCGGTGTCGAGGAACTGGCTGCTTATTTGGTCAAGGAAATCCAGGATGTGTACCGCCTCCAGGGGGTAGGGATCAATGATAAGCATATCGAGGTGATCATTCGCCAAATGCTGCGTAAGGTTGAAATTACCGATCCGGGTGATACCCAGTATCTCGTGGGAGAACAGGCGGAGCGTTCGGAGGTACTGGAGGAAAATGAGAGGATGGAAAAGGAGGGTAACCGTTCAGCGGCCTTCGTGCCAGTGCTGCTGGGAATCACCAAGGCCTCACTGGCGACCAAGTCATTCATCTCCGCCGCCTCGTTCCAGGAAACCACCCGGGTGCTCACTGATGCGGCAGTCAGGGGGCTGCGGGATGATCTGCATGGTCTGAAGGAGAACGTGATCGTTGGACGGTTGATTCCAGCAGGCACAGGACTGGCCTATCATCGTGAAAGGAAGCGCAGACGGGCCATGGCTATGGTGCCTGAAGCCCAGGCAGAAGCGGTTGATAGCGAGCAGGTGGAAGAAGCGCTGAAAAAAGCGCTGAATCCCTAAGTCCGACAATACTGTCATCCCCGGAAGACCGGCTGTTTGTTGACAGCCGGTCTTTTGTTGTCTACAATACCCGCCTTTAAGCAAGAAGGCTTTGTTGCCCTTAAGCTTTTGATTTGCAAGATCAATTAAGGGTGCAGGGATCTTTTCGTTTCGAATTATGGGTGCCGCGTGTGCGGTAACAGGGAGTTTATAAAGGTATGACCACGATCAACCAGTTGGTTAGAAAGCCCCGGGTCCGCAAGCAGGAGAAGAGTAATGTGCCTGCCTTGGATGCGTGTCCGCAAAGGCGCGGCGTTTGTACCCGAGTCTATACGACCACCCCAAAAAAGCCGAATTCAGCCCTTCGCAAAGTGGCCCGTGTGCGTTTGACGAACGGTGCTGAGGTGACCAGTTACATCGGTGGTGAAGGTCATAATCTCCAAGAGCACTCGGTGGTGTTGATTCGCGGCGGTCGTGTGAAGGATCTGCCTGGGGTGAGATACCACGTTGTCCGTGGATCACTGGATTGCGCGGGTGTGGAGAGTCGGCGAAAGGCGCGCTCCAAATATGGCGCCAAGAAACCCAAAAGTTAAATTGAGTGGACAGCGATGAGAAGAAGGGCAGCTGAAAAGCGTCAAATTCTGCCGGATCCCCGATTCGGCAGCGAAACTGTGGCTAAGTTCATCAATATGGTGATGGTGAGCGGTAAGAAGTCATTGGCCGAGCGGGTCGTCTATGGCGCGCTGGACGTCATAGAGAGTAAAGGACACGAGGACACGCTGGGTGTGCTGGTGAAGGCGCTGGAAAATGTCCAGCCTTTGGTGGAGGTCAAGTCCCGCCGGGTAGGCGGCGCCACCTATCAGGTGCCAGTGGAGGTGCGTCCCGACCGGCGGCGTTCGCTGGGGATGCGCTGGTTGATCGATGCGGCACGAAAGCGCAGTGAAAAGACCATGCCGCAGCGCCTTGCAGGTGAGTTGATGGACGCGATCGACAATCGCGGCTCTGCGGTCAAGAAGCGCGAAGATACGCATCGCATGGCGGAAGCGAACAAGGCTTTCTCGCATTATCGCTGGTAATTAATTTTTATAGTTAGGTTTAGAAGCTGTGGCACGCACGACTCCGATCGAAAGATATCGCAACATAGGCATCATGGCCCATATTGATGCCGGCAAGACAACCACCACAGAACGCATTTTGTTCTATACCGGTGTGTCTCACAAAATCGGTGAGGTGCACGATGGTGCGGCAGTGATGGACTGGATGGAGCAGGAGCAGGAGCGTGGAATCACCATCACGTCTGCCGCCACCACCTGTTTCTGGAGCGGGATGGATCGGCAGTTCTCGGAGCATCGAATCAATATCATCGATACTCCGGGGCACGTGGACTTCACTATCGAGGTGGAACGCTCACTGCGGGTCCTGGATGGTGCTTGCGCCGTGTTTTGTGCGGTCGGGGGGGTTGAGCCGCAATCCGAGACAGTCTGGCGGCAAGCCGACAAGTACGGTGTGCCGCGCTTGGCATTCGTAAACAAGATGGATCGCCAGGG
>CAYUPV010000042.1:0-16505 GCA_964445885.1 uncultured Methylococcales bacterium | reverse complement strand
AAGGGCCGGGGTTTCTCCTCGGGAGCTTCGGATTTGAGCAAGCCGGTGATCTTTTTGTCCTCGACCACCACTTTTTCCACTTTACCCTGTTCGACATATTCCAGGAACTGGTTATAGGGGATCTCAAGTTGACGCTCCTGGTTATAGTTCTGCCATAGGGAAAGCAGCAACAGCGCCAGCAGGAAATACGCGATCCAGTTGTAACGTGGGTCCTGCCAAAAAGGCAGTTTGCCCGGTTTGTTGATTTCAATTTCCGGTTTCTTCCGCATGCCTTGCCATCCTTTAAGGTGTTGCCAGATTTGATTCAGGATATCTGAAATTCCGCCGGGAGGCAGCGGATCTTTGGCTGATCTGCTCATTCTCCTCACCTCCTTCTGCCGATGGATACCCAAGGGTAATTGGGGTTGGAAATCGATTCTTCAATGGTGTGGACGGGAATAGTCGCCAGGGTGGTGCTGAATATCACACTCATGGCCGAGGTACCGGCTCACTCACTGAGAAAAAAGCAGGAAGATCGTGAAGGCAGTATATTTTTTCCCCCCAAAATGCTAAATTTATGCAGTTTGTGCGTTCCTGATCATGAAAAATAGAATCAAATTATAGGGTTAACATATGGATGAGCTGTTTGGTGCCGGAATCGAGCTCATGTTCATAGGCATGGGGATCGTATTCGTGTTCCTGGCAATGCTGGTGATTGCGGTAACCATGATGTCATGGACAATTTCACGTTTCTTCCCGGAAATCCGTACCTCGACCACAGCCGTTCCAACCAAGCGTTCTGCGCAAGGTAATAATGAGGACGTCATTGCAGCCATTGGAACCGCCATTCATCGTTACCGTAACGACCATTCCCACTGACCCTCCCCCTATCAGTTATTTAGGAGATTTCCCATCATGACCATGCCCCTAGGGATCACAGAGGTCGTATTACGCGACGCCCATCAGTCCCTCCTGGCTACCCGTTTTCGCCTGGAAGACATGTTACCCATCTGTCCCAAGCTGGATCAGGTCGGTTTCTGGTCCCTCGAAGTCTGGGGTGGTGCGACCTTCGACGCCTGCATCCGTTATCTTGGGGAAGACCCCTGGGAACGCTTGCGCGCATTCAAGCAGGCGCTGCCCAATACCCCCCTGCAGATGTTGCTCAGGGGGCAAAATCTGCTCGGCTACCGCCATTATGCCGACGATGTGGTGGATGCTTTCGTGGAACAGGCGGCTGTCAATGGCATCGACGTGTTCAGGATCTTCGATGCGCTGAACGATCTTCGCAATATCGAACATGCGGTCAAGGCCGTCATCGCTTCAGGCAAACACGCCCAGGGAACGCTTTCCTATACCACCAGCCCGGTCCACACCATTGAGACTTGGGTGGACCTTGGAAGACGCATTGAAGATCTGGGAGCCCATTCTATCTGCATCAAGGACATGGCAGGTCTGCTGAATCCCCATACCGCCACCGAACTGGTGAGCCGACTCAAGGACACTCTGGATATTCCCATCCAGCTTCATTGCCACGCCACCACGGGCCTGAGCGTGGCCACTCTGTATGCCGCCGCTGAAGCGGGAATCGACACTGTCGATACGGCGGTCTCTTCCATGAGTATGACCTATAGCCACAGCCCTACGGAAACTCTGATCGCCATCTTCCAGGGACATAAACGCGACACCGGCCTCGACCTGGAACTGGTGGAAGAGATCGGGCTGTACTTCCGCGAGGTACGTAAGAAATACGCGCAGTTCGAAGGCGCTCTCAAGGGTGTCGACAGCCGCATCCTGGTAGCCCAGGTACCCGGCGGCATGCTCACCAACATGGAAAACCAGCTCAGGGAACAAAATGCCGCTGACAAGATCGACGAAGTCCTGAAGGAAATTCCAAGGGTTCGCGAGGATTTGGGTTTCATTCCACTGGTGACCCCTTCTTCTCAGATCGTTGGTACCCAGGCGGTGATCAATGTCCTGTGTGAGGAACGCTACAAGAGCATCACCAAAGAGGTCCAGGGGCTGCTTCGGGGGGAATACGGCGCCACACCCGCCCCGGTCAATGCAGAATTGCAGCAGCGAGTGCTACAGGGAGAAAAACCCACCACTTGTCGTCCCGCCGATCTCCTCGAACCGGAGCTGGAAAAATTGACCGAGGAAGTCAGAAAACTGGCGACGGAGCACCAGATTCAACTGACTGACAAAGAAATCGAGGACGTACTGATCTACTCCCTGTTTCCCCAGGTGGGCTGGAAGTTCCTCCTGGAACGGGGCAATCCGGCAGCATTCGAGCCACCGCCACAACAGGAAACTCCTCAGAAAAAAGCCGCGGCTGCTACTGCCGTTAATTCAGCAACAGCCAGTTATACAGTCGTGGTCAACCAAAAGCTCTACCATGTTGAAGTGGCTCCGGGGGGAGCCGTCACCCACATTCAACCGCAGCCAGGCCAAACCAGTTCGGTTCCTGCTTCTTCCGATGAATGTCAACCCATCACGTCCCCCATGGCCGGCACCATCATCAAGGTCAACGTCACCCCTGGGGAGATAGTTCAGGAGGGGGATGTGGTGGTATTGCTGGAGGCCATGAAGATGGAAACCGAGGTCCGTGCCAAGAACAGCGGCACGGTCCAGTCTGTATTGGTCAAGGAAGGTGACGCTGTGGCGGTGGACGACGTGTTGATCACCCTGGCTTAACAACAACAAGGAACAACGGTATGGAGAACCTCTCTCTGCTGTGGCAAAGCACCGGTCTGGCCAATTTTTCCCCCGGACAGGCATTGATGATAGGCGTCGGACTGCTACTTCTGTATCTGGCGATCCGCAAGGGTTTCGAACCCCTGTTGCTGATTCCCATCGGTTTCGGCGCCGTTCTCAGTAACATCCCGGTGGCGGGAATTTCCGATGAAGGGGGAATCCTGCATTACCTGTACTATGGCATCAAAACTGGTGTCTTCCCATTGCTCATCTTCATGGGGGTGGGAGCCCTCACCGACTTCGGTCCCATGCTCGCCAACCCCCGCACCCTGTTCCTGGGGGCTGCGGCCCAGTTTGGCATCTTCGGCACGCTACTCGGCGCCATCGCCCTCAACTTAATTCCAGGACTGGAGTTTACCCTGAAGGATGCGGCCGCTATCGCCATTATCGGGGGCGCCGATGGACCGACATCCATCTATGTCGCCTCGCGCCTTGCGCCGGATCTGCTGGGCGCCATTGCAGTGGCTTCCTATTCCTATATGGCGCTGGTGCCTCTGATCCAGCCTCCCATCATGCGACTTCTGACTACGGAAAAAGAGAGAAAGGTGGAGATGTTGCAGCTGCGCACTGTCTCCAAAAGAGAAAAGATCACCTTTCCCCTGATGTTGATCCTGCTGACCGCGCTTTTGCTCCCCTCGGCTGCCCCCCTGATTGGCATGTTCACCCTTGGAAATCTGATGCGCGAATGCGGAGTGGTGGAACGCCTGGCCAAGACCACCCAGTACGAATTGATCAATATCGTGACCATCTTCCTGGGATTGTCGGTAGGTTCCAAGCTCAACGCCGACAGCTTTCTGCGCCTTGAGACCCTGGGCATCCTGGTGCTTGGCGCCATCGCCTTCGCCATGGGAACGGCAGCAGGCGTGCTGATGGCCAAGCTTATGCACCGCTTCGGCAAAACACCCATCAACCCTCTGATAGGCGCCGCCGGCGTCTCGGCAGTGCCGATGGCAGCCCGGGTCGCCAACAAAGTCGGGCTGGCCAACAATCCCCATAATTTCCTGCTGATGCATGCCATGGGACCCAATGTCGCCGGAGTGATCGGTTCCGCCGTGGCGGCGGGGATCCTCTTATCGCTGGTACCTTAGACCATGCGGTATTGGGTGTTGGTGTGGTTTGGGCTGTGGTGTCACACTGCGCTCTCCCAGCCACCACTCTCCGAGGTTCCTGAAGACTGGGTCAAACGCAATATCGAACAACGGGTCGTCAACCTCAAGGGATGGTTGGAACCTTATGAAAGAATGTCACTCTATGCACGAGTCGATGGATATCTTCGGAAAATTCCGGTCGATATCGGCAGCCAGGTCGAAAAAGGAGATATCCTTGCCATTCTCGATGTACCCGACCTGGAAATCGAAAAACGCAGTGCAGAAGCCAGGATTCAGCAAGCGCAAGCCGCCTTGCGACGCGCGCAAGCCCTCCTCACGATGAAAACAGCCATTGCGAAGCGCCTGACCCGGCTCCACCACCAGTCTCAAGGTGCCGTCACCCAAGAGGAAGTCGATGACGTTGTCGGAGAGTGGCATATTGCCGAAGCAGGGGTTCAGGTCAAGCAGGCTGCCATAGCATCAGCGAAATCCCATCTGGCTGATATCGAGACCTTATTGGATTTCGCCATCCTGCGTTCCCCTTTTGCCGGCATCGTCACTGAACGCTTGCTCCACACCGGCGCCTTGGTCGTTGCCGGACGCAAGGGCGGTCGGCCTATTCTCAAGCTGGCCAGAGTCGACCTTTTGCGGCTGGTGATACGAATTCCAGAAAGAACCGCCCCTTTCCTCAGGCAGGGTGTCCAGGCAATCGTCCGTTTCCCCGCCCTGCCGGGAAAGACCTATTCGACCACCGTGACCCGGATGGGGGGCGTGCTGGATAAAACTTACATGCGCGCCGAGGCCGACTTGAAGGCACAGCCAGGCCTTCATCCGGGGATGAAGGGGATCGTCACTCTGTTCATGTGGTAACCATGCGGCTGTTTTTCCTCTTGATCACACTCATTCCCACAGTCCACGCGGCCTCCTACCGTCCTCCCGAGGAATGGCCGAGAAAAACCGTCACCTTTCAACAAGTGATCGACAGCGCCCTGACACGCAATCTGGATCTGGCGGCGGCCACCCAGCGCATCACCCTCAGTGAGCGGCACTGGGAAGCGGAACGGGAGCGACAGTTACCTTCGTTGAGTATGGGGGCGGGTTTTTCTCATACCGATGGACGCAAACAGGGTAGTTTCGGAGATTTCAAAAGCGTCGATTTCAATCGCACCGAAGGTAACCTGGGAATTGAATGGCAGATCAATCCGCTCGAACGCTGGCACGCCATCCAGGGCGCCCATTACGAATATCAACGCTCGCGCTCACAGCACCGGGACACCCAACAGCAACTTCTTTTCCGGACTGCGGAACTCTATCAGGCCCTGCTGCTCGGCAAACGACGCGTCAAAATCTCCAACCAACGCCTGGCCAACGACGATACCATCATCACCACGGTCAAGGCGCGGATTCGTGCAGGTCGTGCGACCAGCGACGACCTCTTCCGGGCTCAGTCCCGACGGGCGTTGGACCACGCAGGCAAAATCACGATCTACCACCTCTGGACCCAGGCGAGCATCGAAATAGCCCGCATTCTGCGCTGGCCGGGCCCCGTCCTCCTGGAGCCAGGTGAAAATGATCCAGGCCCGTGGCGAATCCAGCAACCCACCACCGGCCAGCATCCTGAAATCGAGATTGCCGAAGCCGACTTGGCGGCAGCACGGGAAAAACGCGAAGAGGCCCTGTGGAAACTTCTGGGACCAGAAGTCGATCTCCGGGTCCAGGGGCTTCTTATCGGTAAAAACCCCAGCGATCTGCGTGGTGGCGAACGCTACCGTGCTGGCCTCACCTGGCATCTTTCCGCTGCCGATTGGCAGGAAAAGCGCGCCCGTGATGCTGCTCTGACCCTTGCCGCCACCCACTTGCAGCGAACCCGGGAAGCGGTGGAGGCCGAACGCAACGCTGCCCTGGAAGCCACTTCAGCAGCACAGAGACGGTGGCGTGAAATCCAGGCAGCCATGGATGCGCTGGAAAAAACTGTTACCCTGGCCGACGCCCGCTACCGGGCAGGCAAGGCGCTTCTCATCGAACTGTTGGATGCCGAAAAAAGGCTTTTCGATGCCCGGCTAAGGGCAGCAGAAGCCCTGCGGGACTATAATCTGGCCCAGGTACGCTATCTTTCCGCGGCCGGCCGGCTTGATCGCAACACCCTGTTACACATGGCGGGAGGTGAACAATGACCCAGATCCTGGCCATCATCGTCGGTGGCGCTGTGGGAGCGCTGTTGCGCTTTCTCGTCTCGGGAGGCGTCTACCAGTGGCTGGGGCGTGATTTCCCCTATGGCACCCTCGCAGTCAACCTCATCGGTTCCTTCCTGATCGGGTTGATGACCGAGGCGTTGATGGTCGAACCGATCGGCCGTCTGACCGCCGCTTACCGGCCGGCGATCCTGATCGGCTTTTTCGGTTCTTTCACCACCTTCTCAACCTTTGCCCTGGAAACGGTCTACCTGATCGAGCAGGGATATGTTCTACGCGCCATCAGCAATGCCCTGGTCAGCGTGGCAGGCTGCCTCACCGCCGCCTGGCTTGGTATTCTCTTGGGACGGACTTTGTTTCTCCTGTCGACACCGGCTGCCCCCTTCTTTGGCTGGCTATTCCCCTATGGTCAGGCGATCCTCAACCTGATTGGTGCCTTTCTCATAGGTTTCCTGCTCGAACTGATCTCCGATCAGTTTGCCTTTACCATGGAGTGGCGAGCTGCTGCTCTCATCATCCTTCTGGGGGTTTTTGCTGCCGCATCGGGTCTTTATCTGATTCTCCATCTGATGGAAAGCGGCTATGCCTTCAAACAACAGTGGTCGTTTCTGCTGTTCCTGTTTTTGTTCAATACGCTGGTCTGTACGATCGGAATATGGCTGGGATTGACTGCTGGAAAACAGATATAGTGTCCGCCCGCCAGCCCGCTTTTCTGATGCCCGAGACAGGTTTCATGTTCCGAATTTCCAGCGAGTGAGATAAGCTGGTGACCACACACGTGAAATCAACCGGACAACTGTTCTATGTCACAATACAGATTGACGAGAGTCTATACCCTGGAAGGCGAAGCGCCCATCGACAAAATTCTCAAATTCCTTCATGAAGAGGAAGAGGTCGGCGGAGTCACCTTGATTCGGGCGATCGCCGGCTACGGTAAATCGGGTCAACTCCATACCTCCTCTCTGCTCGCCCTGTCCCTTCAATTGCCACTGATCATCGAATTCTTCGACCGGGAGGAACGGGTCGAAGAGATCATTAGCAAACTGCGGGAGAAATTCGATCTACGTCATATCGTCAGCTGGGAGGTGGATGTGGATCATCCATGAGGCTGACAATTCTAATCCGTTCACCCACAATCAAGGAAAACGGCAAGGAATGGAAAGCCTAATTCAATGCTGACGGTTCGTTCATCAATAAACGCAAAGATTGACAATATCAACCACAGACTCCAGCCACCCATCATAGGAAATTTACATGCCGATCCAATGGCAAAAGCCCCTCCAATCAATCGTAGCGATCTTCATCACCTGGATAGTCGGCTATTTGATTGCCCAAAGTTCAATTTTTGCCTCCACGTTGATCTTTCGAAGCTTATCCCTGGCGGACCTGGCCTTGCTGCTTACCCGCATTACCATCCTGATTCTCATGCTTGTCCTGGCTCGCCAGCTTCAGATGGTGTTACCGGAAAACGGTAAAGGCGCATCCTTCCTGCGGGCGATTCTCACCCCCCTGGCTACATTGATCATTTTGCTGATGGGACAGAACGTACTTCTGGAAATGCTGGCACCCTTTCTCTCAAGCGGTGGAGAAAAGATCCTGATCCTGTTGTTCTGGCTGGCCACCTTGGCATGTACCGCATGGCTGATCTGGCTCAGCTATCTCCATGGGCCGGAATTGGTGGCCGGCATCATCGCACTTGGCCACAGATTCAGTCAGGTGAAACAGGAGATGAAGATCTGCCCCGGCTGCGGCGCCCATCTGAAGGAAACCACCAATTTTTGTGGTTACTGTGGAACCAGCCTGATGGAAAACGAAACCGCCACAGATAAATCAACGCAAAAGGAACCAGAGGGCCCACAATAACACTTCAAACCAGTAACCACTTTCGACAAAGCCCTGACGCAGCGGTAGAATCAAAACTTACAACAAATTCATCCAGACCGAACAGGAGGACATCATGTTCCTGAAAAAAAAAGCAGACGGACATCTGGTCGAAGTTCTCAGCATGAGGGATCTCGTCAACCCTCTCCATAAGGAAATCATTGGCCGCGTTCATTACGGAGAGGAACCCGGCGACCCGGAGAAATATTCCAAGGCCGATCTGGCATTCCCTTCAGGCGAGAACCTGCCACGTTGCTGGACCGACATCCATTACCGGGATGACGAACTGTTCAAACGCCTGCATATCAAGGCGTAAAATCATCGCGGGTTTTGGGCTATTCCAAAACCCGTGACCTCTTTCAATCATGGAAGGAAATCAGTATTCCACGTTTTTATCGCTATCCATCAATGCCTGAATGAAATCCGGCATCTCCTTGATCTCGGCATTGGGGATCATTTGATCCACTTCGACTCCCCGCGCCAGAGCGCATCCCTTACAGACCCAGATGGGGATTTTCATCTCACTCACCTCGGCCAACACCTCTTTCAAAGGCTTGACGTTCACTCCGACGATATGATCGGCCGCTCCCGGCCTTGCCAAAGCGGTAGCCTCATCCCAAAGCCAAACAACAGGCTCATGTCCCTGAGCTTTGGCAGCCTTGGCGGCAATATACGGTAGTGTTGCCAGCGTGGGATTATCGGTACCATGCTTGGCAGAAATCAGAATTTTGGCCATTTCTCTTCTCCAGTTGTGGGTTCAATGGTATATGTGGTGTTGAAGAGCATAAAAAACAAGCCGGGCGAACGCCCGGCCAAAGAGGGAGGAAAAAATGGCATCAGAAATCCAGATCGATATCACTATTGCCCAGGACATTGAGCGGTATCTTTAAATAACGCTTGCCGTTGTCTTCCGGATGCGACATGTGGCCGGCCCGGATATTGACCTGTAGAGAAGGAAGGATGTACCGGGGCGCCGGGAGGACCTGGTCGATACCGTCACGTATCTTGACGAACTGTTCCTCCGAAGTGCCATCGTGCACCAGGGGATTGCGTTCACGCTCTTCTCCTACCGTGGTCACATGGCGCGGTTCCGGTGCGCTGGGACGGTAGTCGTGGCACATGTAGAGCCTGATATCGTCCGGGAAGGTCAGAATCTTTTCCCGGATGGATCGGTAAAGTGCCCTTGAACTGCCATTGGGGAAATCACAACGGGCCGTGCCGTAATCAGGCATGAACACGGTATCGCCGACGAACACCGCCTCCTCGTTGACCACATAGCTGACACAGGCTGGGGTATGCCCTGGAGTGTGCATCACCCGCACAGGAACCTTGCCTATGGAAAAGGTCTCACCGTCACTGAACAGCTGATCGAACTCCGAACCGTCACCGGACACATCGTCGATGTTGTACAGTCCTTTGAAGAAATGTTGCACTTCCTTGATGTGTTCGCCGATAGCGATCTTTCCCCCAAGTCTGGACTTGATATAACCCGCGGCACTGAGATGGTCGGCATGGGCGTGGGTCTCCAGTAACCATTCGACCGTGAAGTCTTGATCCTTGACATAGTCGATCACCCGGTCGGCAAATCCGGTGCCGATCCGACCGGCGTTATAGGCAAAATCCAGTACCGAATCGATGATGGCACACCGTTTGGTCTCTGGACACGCCACCACATAGGTGAATGTATCTGTCGGTGCATGAAAGAAATGTTGGATGATGGGAGAAGTCATTTATTACACCCTGATTTTCGTTGAATAAAGCTTTCAGACCGGACCGTGGCCACTGCCGAAATCCCTGGGAGCCGGTTTGGGCCATTGACGACCCTTGACCAGGCCCTGCCAATACACCAGTGGCAGAACATAGCGCTTGAGCAGATACATACTCATCCTTTCCTTGCCCTGATCGAAGGGAAACGTCTCGCGTACTTCCCCACCATAGATAAACTCGGCCAGGATCACCCGGCCAAAACCAGTGACCAATGGGCAGGATCCATAACCATCATATTTGGCCCCGAGGTCTTCCCCCCGCATCGCCCGGGCCAGGTTTCGCACCACCACCGGTGCCTGGGAACGAACCGCGGCTGCGGTCTTCGAATTGGGCGTTCCGGCACAATCCCCCAGGGCAAAGATATTGGGATAACGCACGTGTAGCAGGGTATGTTGATCCACGTCCACCCAACCGGACTCATTGGCGATCGCGCTGCTTTTGACAAAATCCGGGGGGGACTGGGGGGGCGTGACGTGGATCATGTCGTATTTCTCCACCACCGTCTCACCCGTGTCGAGATTCTCGAACACCGCTTCCCTCGACTCTGGACGGATCGCCACCAGGTTGTGACGGAAACGCACCTCGATGTCGCGCGGCTTGACCACTTGATTCATCAGGGCCTCGGCATATTTTTTCACGCCGAAGATTCCTGGTGTTGTAGACAGATATTTCACCGTGCAGCGGTCGCGAATCCCTTTGCGCCTGAAGTAGTCTTCCGCCAGATAGGCGATCTTCTGGGGCGCTCCGGGACACTTGATGGGCATCGGCGGCATGGTGAACAGCGCTGTGCCGCCCTCGAAATTGCGTATCATCTCCCAAGTGTGGTTGACAGTCTCGTAACTGTAATTGCTGCAGATACCGTGCTGCCCGACCAAATCCTTACTCAGACCTTCGACCTTCTCCCAATCGAGTTTGAGACCGGCGGCGACGATCAACCAGTCATAGCCGATTTTCTCACCGGCGGCCGTCTCCACCATCTGACTGTCAGGATCGACCGAAACCACACGATCCCGGATCCAGGTAGCCTGGCGAGGCAGAAGATCGGACATGCGACGACGGGTGGTCTCTTTATTGACGATACCGGCGCCGACCAAGGTCCACATGGGTTGGTAATAGTGGACTTCGGCCGGTTCGATCACCGCCACGTCCGGACATTTGAGCTGATCCACCAGTCGATGGGCCATCCCGGCGCCTGCAGCCCCGCCTCCAATGATGACGATCGAGTGATGTTGATGGGTTGTAGTCATGATTGATCCTCCGGAAAATCAAAGGGTTTTGGAAAGTTGTTTTAGATGGCCGGCCATATCTATCAAAGCCGGCAGAATATCGGCACGTTGGCGAAACAGGATGTAAAACGCCATCGCGATCACGAACCAGGCGAAGCCTTTGCGCAAGTGACGGGGATGCAGGCGATGGGCCAGCCAGCTGCCGAGAAAGGAACCGACCACCGCCGAACCGGTCACCACGCCCGCCAGGGTGTAGTCCACCGAAACGTGGCTGAGATAGCCTAGAAAGCCGGCCATGGACTTCATCGAGATCACCAGCAATGAGGTACCGATGGCCAGATGCATCGGCAGTCCACCCAACAGTGTCAACGCCGGCACCACCAGGAACCCCCCTCCCGCTCCGACCAGACCGGTCACCGCACCAACCACCAGCCCATGTACAACGACCTCAACAAAAGGGATGCAGTCCAGACAGTCGCCGGGATTGCGGGGTTTCTCCACTTTGTGGCCGTTGCGCAGCATGGCCCAGGCGGTGGAAAACATGATCAGGGCAAATCCAACCAGCAAAAGGACCGAAGGAATGTAGCGAGCTACCCAACCGCCCAGAAAGGCCCCGACCATTCCCGCTGCGCCAAACAGCAGACCGACCCGCCAGCTTACCGAGCCACGCCGGGCGTGATGGATCATCGCCACCGCACTGGTGACTCCGACCACCAACAACGAGGTGGCGATCGCTTCCTTGGCTTCCACCCCCAGGGCATAGACCAGAATGGGTACGGTCAGGATGGAGCCTCCCCCTCCCAGTAAACCCAAAGTGATGCCGATCAATAGCGACAGCAAAATTGCCAGGATCATACTCAGCCACCTTCCACAATTCTTGTTTACTTCCCTTCCCCACCCCGGCCCATCCGAAATGGTACGGTCAGTATTGTATAGGCAGTCGTGGCTTATTACAAAAACATATAGTCATATATCATTGTATTATTATTCGATTCGATTATAAGAGCAAAAAAAACCGGTCCCTGCGGGGACCGGCCGATGTCGTCAACGAAAGGTGTTTCGCCTGAATCTCAACCAGCTCTTCCAGCTTCGGTAGCCTCGGGAACTTCGATCAAACGACCGCTCTTGACATCATAGATATAGCCATACACCGGGATATCCTGTGGTACCAGAGAGTGAGTCTTGATGCGGATCACATCATCCAGGACTGTCTGGGCCTGATTCTGGATAGTCAGCCAGTTGATGAATTTCCCTACCGGGGAACCCGGGCCCTCTCCAACATCCTGCCAGCCATTGTCACTCAATTGGGCTGTCTTCAGACTGTGAGACAACAGGTCACTCATGATGGCATCGGTGAAGGTCTCCATACCGCAATCGGTATGATGGATGACAAACCATTCCCGGGTGGCCAGCAACTTGTACGAGATCACCAGGGAACGGATGGCATCGTCACTGGCCCGTCCGCCGGCGTTGCGGATCACGTGGGCATCGCCTTCCGCCAGCCCGGCATATTTGGCTGGATCGAGCCGGGCGTCCATGCAGGTCAGGATGGCAAAACGACGCCCGGGAGGCATCGGCAGGTTGGCCTTGTCACCAAACGTCGCGGCATATTGTTCATTGGCGTTCAGGACTTCTTCTACGATTTTACTCATGGATGGATTACCTCGGAATGGTGATTGATTCATGGCCCAGATTACTCCAAACTTTAATCTGGATAAACTGAATATAATTTGATTCAATACCAAGTATCAGTTGTTAATATCAACAATTCTTTTTCACTGCCTGACGACTTATGGACAAATTCAAAAGCATGTCTCTTTTCTGCCGGGTCGTGGAACTGGGTTCCTTTGCCGCCGTTGCCCGGGAAGAGGCGTTATCCGCCACCATGGTGGGAAAATACGTCACTTCCCTGGAAAGGAAATTGGGTTCAAGCCTGCTGATCCGCACCACACGTCGCCTCCATCTTACCGAAGCCGGACGTATTTATTTCGAACGCTGCAGGCGACTCATGGAGGACTTGGAGGAATTGGAATTTTCAGTCAATCGCCTGGGTCACGGCATCGTGGGTGAATTGGCGATCGCCGCCCCCATCGACTTCGGTCAAATGTATCTGATACCGGCATTGGAATGCTTCCGCAAAGACTACCCAGACATCCGAATCTCCCTGATGCTTGAAAATAACTACGTCGATCTCAGGGAAGGGGGGATCGATCTACTCATCCGCATCACCGACCGCCCCCATCCGGATCTGATTTCACGACCTATCGGGACGACAGCTTTATGCACCTACGCCTCTCCCCGCTATCTGTCTCAGCATGGTTATCCTGAAAACATCACAAATCTGCACCAACACCGCTGTCTGGGTTTCATCAACACCCCTCACAAGGATCAGTGGTTGTTCCAGCAAAACGGCCAAGTGACTGAGTTCAGAGACCAGTGGTATTTTGCCTCCAACAATGGCATTGCGCTGTGCAAGGCAGCCGCCATGGGAGTGGGCATCATTCAGGTACCCAACCTCACTGCCGCCCCCTTCGTGGCCGGCGGTCAGTTGGAGGAAATACTCAAGGGATACTGCGTCCGCAATCTGCCAATCTACACCTGCTATCTGCAACGAAGGTTCATTCCCGCGAAAATCAGTACCCTGGTTGAATTCTTGCAACACTATTTCGAACAGGGCGGACACATTTCCCCTGTTGCCAGAATAACCACGAAACCCGATGGGTAAAAATTTTATCTCTGCGGCGCCATTTCAAATATCAACAACGTGGTCACCCCGGTGGCTGCATTTTCAGCCACCATGGGGTCACCGGTTTCCCAGAAAACCTCGCCCGGGCCGTAAAGATGGGAGCCCTGCCGATCGCTGATTCTGATCCTGCCCTCAAGCACATAACGGGGACCGGGGCCTTGATGGATATGCTCAGGGGTGCGGAATCCCCTGGGAAATTCGATCCTGATGACTTTGGCGACCACCCGGTTCGAAGGCAGGCTGACGATCCTGGACATCAGGACCTTCTTTTCAGGCATCGACTGCCCTGCTAGCACAGGAGCAGTCGTCACCCCCAGCAGAAAAACGAATGCAATGATCTTGGTGAAACGCATATTCTCTTCCTCTCGTAACAAGGCCGACTCAAAACCCTTCGAACGGGCCGATCAGCAACACCCCTGCCCATAGCAGCAACAGGGATCCGTGGATTGTGGTGAGGATGACAGGATCGATCGGGAGCAGTTTCTCCACCGTCACCATGATCGTGATCACCAGCATACCCACCAGACTCATCATTCCAACACCGAGCATCAACAGCATCAGCGCCCAACAACAACCGAGGCAAAACAGGCCATAACGCCACCCCATCCAGCCCGCCCCAAGATAGCCCGACCGCCAATCGGTAAGAAGGAAACCGAAAGGTGAACGACAACCTTTGAGGCACCCTTGTTTCAAGGAACTGAACTGGTACATACCCGCCAGCAGGAACAACAGACTTGTCATCCTAGAGTTGATGCCATCCGTTTGCAACTGCATCCATTGCCACTGCACCCCTCCCATCGTCAAACTGAACACTCCCCAGACCATTGCATAGGCTGACACAAAGGCCATCGAAACACCGACCCGTTCAGGTTGGTGGCGGCGGGAGACCTGATGGAAAACAGCAAAGACAGGCAGAAACGAGGGCAGCATCATGGCCGCCATCATCGCCGCCCAGATCCCGGACAAGGCCCAGTATTCATTCAACCCGCTCATGGCTGATACACAAAGGGAGAATAAAAACCATTACGGTCAGAAAATTCCCATTGAAAGTACGAATCCTGGTAGGAAAAGTAGCGCGAACGGGCAACCGCCGAAGAGTGGCTTGGAACCACACACAAAGGGGGATTATCGATCGTAGACACTCCCCCCCGAATCCCCTCTATCCCTTCGATCTCAACCTGAGCGATTCCATCCAACACAAGTCGGCGTATACGATCCTTCGATTCATAGACGATCCGGGCCAGATCCACACCCAGCACCTTGCTTACAAATCCCATCAATAACGCCGGATGCCCACCTTCCAGGCCGGAGAAGATCCGTTCCAACGCGCGACGTTGGACTTGGTCGACCCGCTCGTCCAGGTAAAGCACCGCCTGCCAGTTTCCCTCGATCATGGGGCCGGGGGCATAGCAGGCCAGTGCCACATTCAGATTCCCCAGGGACACTCTGTCCAAATGCCCACGGTTGATATGCCAACCCACCAGGAGTTTACAATCTCCTTCAGAGGGAGGGTCCCGCCATATACAGGGACAGACGGACCTGCAATTGCAGGATTCGAAATACTCCCCTTCCAGATACCAATCGCTTTGCTTCGCCATCTAAAAAAAATCCTCCTTGAAAGGTCTCAGATCCATTTCCTGCGTCCACGCATCCGGGGGCTGGCAGTGGATCTGCCAAAAAGCCTGAGCGATACTTTCCGGCTTTAGCAACCCAGCCTCGCCTTTGGCCGCCACCAGATCGGGGAACTGACGACGCGCCCGGTCCCCATCGATGACGCCATCAATCACCACATGGGCCACATGGACACCGAACGGCCCGAATTCACGGGCCATCCCCTGGGCCAGAGCCCGCAGAGCAAATTTGGCGCAGGCAAAGGCCACGAAAGGCGGGCGGGATCGCAGGGAAGCGCTGGCGCCGGTGAAAATCAGGGTTCCGCCCCCCTTGACCCGCATCCGTGCGGCAGCTTCCCGTCCCACCAGAAACGCGGCGAGGCAATTCGCCTGCCAAAGGGAGGTGAACAAATCCATGCTCGTCTTCTCCAGCCCCGAAGGCTGATTTCTATCGACTGTGCAGGTCACCAGGTCCAACTTTAGGCCGGAACGATCCACTTGCTCGAACAGGGCAGAGACCTGATCTTCTGAGGTCGCATCGGTCACGACTGGAATCGCATGACCAGCCAGGATCTCGATCTCCTCCACAATTTCTTTCAATTTTTCCTCGGTTCTGCCAGCCACCAAGACCGTCATTCCTTCTGTCGCGAATCGGCGGGCAAGAGCAGCCCCAAGTCCTTGCCTGGGACCGACTCCCACCACAACCGCTGCACCCTGGTCAGCAGCTGTCATGGTCAACGACGGAAAATCAGGGAGAAGTTATTGGCCGGCATATCGATTTGTTCAGCCAAGGTCAGGCCATGAGACTCAGCCACGCGTCGCAGGTCGGCCACATCCTTCAGCCCCCATTCCTCCACCCCGGATGAACGAAGAATATTGTGAAATTCCTCGTTGGAGGCAGTCGTGAAAACACGGTCTACCATGAACGGGCCATAGACCATCAAAAACCCATCCCTGCCCAGCAGGCGGGCGGCACAGGCCATCATTCCTTCAGCAATGCTCACTGGCGCCACCTGGAAAATGTTGATACAGAACAGGGAATGATAGTCACCCTCGTCGGGCCAAGTCGAGGGATCGGTCAGGTCGATGACCATCGGGTCGTTGAGATTCCGGTTCTCCTTTTCCACCCGTAATTTATTGATGTGCTCAAAGGTTTCGTCGGTCCTGTCGGAAGGTTGAAAAGTCAGATGGGGAAAGTGAGGAGCAAAATAGGTAACTACTCGCCCCCCCCCCCGACCATTGTCTGTTTTTCACCAGGCAATTAT
>CAYUPV010000041.1:0-16510 GCA_964445885.1 uncultured Methylococcales bacterium | reverse complement strand
AGAAAAACAGCAATATTAATGAGTTAATTTTAGACATATACCAACCTATCACCCCCCTTTATTAACCAATCGGGGGTAGAGCAAAAAAAGGGTTTATTAATAGTTATATTTCACTACTTTATAAAAATGAGCATTGAGTACCTATCGCCTGATTTGTTGGCTTCTTCAGACAGCTTTCTAACGCAATAATAAATCTGTACCAATCCTACTGATCAACAGCTTGCGATAGGTTTCGGCTTTTCGGATTTCAAGATAGTCGAGCGGATTTAAATTATCGCTGATCAGCCAGCTGCCGCCGGTATGAAATGTCTGTTCATGCTGGGAGAGCCATTCGACGAGTTTTTTCCCGTGCTCGTTTACCTCCAGGGCAAGGGGCTTGTCAGAGGCGAGAAAAACAAAATCGTTGAAATCCGACCCAGGCTCTGACACAAAAGTACGTTGATAGCGGAACAATCTGGATAGCGTTCGGTATATCGCCGCCGTGACATGGTGTTTGTCTCCTTGCCTGAAACCGACAAAATTCACCACGAGGATGCCTTTCGGCTTGAGCAATGAACGCAGCGTCTGAAGCATTTCAATGGTCAAAAGATAGGTGGGTTCCGAGCCGCCGGTAAAGCAATCGTGGATGATGAAGTCATATTTCTTATTGAGCCGGCGGACACGGTAGCGGGCGTCTCCGACAATCAAATCACCGGTTGGCCGAAACCCGTAATAATCCTTTGCCGCGGTCACAACGTCAGGATTGATCTCAATGACATCGGTGGTGATATCAAACATCTTCAATGTGGTGGATATTTGCCCGCCCCCCAAGCCAATCAATAAGGCATGTTTCCCCTGGGAGTTGAAAAAAGGCAAAAGGTCGTCGATCCGCTGGTAACCCAAAAGGCTTTTGCCAGTATCGATCGCAGCTGCGCTGATGGTCGAGGAATCGGACAGCATCCAGCGGATGTTGGCTTGCGACTCGTCGACGACCCGCACCCATCCATACATATTTTCTGATTGATAGAGCACATTAAACTGATCATTGGATTTAGGTGCCTGCTGGACTACCCCGATGTTCACCAGTGCAGCGATCATCGCCAGACCCAAGGAAGTTGCCACCGGGGCGGTTTTAGCCTGGCCGCTGTATTCCGATACTGCGAGTAATGTTGCCAGCAGGAACAAGACGATGCTGACTGAATAGATGACTGTCTTGACGCCAACATAAGGCAGCAGAATGAAACCCAACACCAGCGTCCCGATGACGCTACCGAGGGTGCTCACGGCATAGATCGACCCCGTTGCCCGACCGACCTTTTCGAATCGCTCGGCCGACAGCTTGATGACCAACGGACCGACCATGGCCAGCAGGGTTAGAGGCACCGTGAATAGAATCACGGCGCTGGTAAAGGCCCCGATACGCAAACCCAGCGAATCGGTCATCGCCAGTACCGGTTGACTGAAGACTGGGATGACTGCCGTGAAAAATGCGGACAGCGCGATTATCTGCGACAAGTACAGCTTCTTGGCTATGTCCGCGCTCAAGCCACCCAGATAGTAACCCAGGGCCAGCGCAATCAGCGTGACAGAAATCAATGCCGACCAGACTACCAGACTGACGCCGTAAAACGGCCCGATAATGCGAGTACCGAGCAATTCCAGCATCATCACGGCAGCGCCGGTGAGCATGACGGTCACATACAATGCGAGGGGGTGTCTTGCGTTTTGCTGGGCTAGCTGTGAATTGGGAAGATCCGGTTTTCTGCCCTTTTTGTTACTCTGTTGGTGTTTTTTTGGGTAATGGTTTTTCTTCATAACTCTGTTCTTGTGGTTCGTTTATCCCCGCTGGTTCCGTGTAGACGATGATGGAGTGGTCTAACAGCCAATCCCGCTACTGTTCAGCGGTGTCATCGGCTATTCTCAGGGACAGATAGTCAAATTTGCTGTCGGACTTTAACCAGTAAAACTCATGAAGCCCCACTTCACCCCTGCGCATAAAAATCCAAGCAGGAGGAGGGGGGCTGGTTTGAAGGGCGTCCCCGGCCCGTATGGCCGAGGTCCGAGCCCCCATGGACGGGTTCACGGCGTCCCTGAAAACAAGTCCCCCGCCTCCTGCCCCAATGGATCTTTCACGGTAACGATCATGAAACCCTTTTTCACCCCGATGCATGAAAGAACCACGCAGGGAGCAGGGGAGTGATTTGAGGGCGTACGCGGCCTGGACGGCCGCGTCCGAGCCTCCAGGGATGGATTCACGGCGTCCCGAAAAGCACTCCCCTGCTCCCTGCCCACACGAAACTTTCACGGTAACTCGAGCCAATAACATGCCCAAGCCCTTACACATGAAAAACTTCACCTCATGGGGAAAGCCACGGGGATGGAACCGATCATTCCAAATAGTCAGCGCGACAGATGTCTCACTTTCGACACGTCCGACACGTCCGACACTCGCCGAACCCAGTCCAGTCATGCCCGCGTCCCGCTCAGGAGGTTCACATCGGGTGACTCGACGGCGACGTGCCACAATGGACAACCCGATTCCGGATAAGAACAAGGGCAATGCTGCGGGCAGGGGGACCGCATCGATTTTGATATTGTCCAACTGAAAGTCGTTTGCGAAATTCACATTCCAATTGCCCCACCCACCTTGATTCTTCGCATTACTCTGGAAATATATTCGGACCGTGCCGAGGTTCTGCCACTGCGGCGCGGAAACAGGGTCGTAAAAGTTGATCGTCCCGGTTATCCCTACTGCCAGCACACGACTTGCGAGCATGGTGGTACCGGCAGCGTCCCAACCTTCCAGCACGACCGAATCGGCAAATTGAGTCAGACCAGCCCCACCGACTTGTTTGACATCCATACTCTTTAGGGTAAAAAACCCGCTATCGGCGGCTTGAATCAGGGTGCCAGGACTTTCAGTATCCATTTCTGCCCATATTTGGGATGTACCTATCGGCGCCACCTCGTGAAAATGATTCGCAACCGCTGTAGCCGGCTTGTTGGGAAAAGCAGGCGAATCAACGGTAATCCCATTTTCCGTATAGGTCATAAATGTGCTGGCGTTACCTCCCGTCAGATTCTGAAAAGTCATGGTCGTGACAGCAGCCTGAGTATTACCGAAACTCAGCAAACCCAAAGCGGCAGGGAGCAGGCATTTCATGATCATCGAACGTCTCATGGAAGATTTCCTTTTGTTTTTCAGGCTAATCGGCATCGAACAGGTTTTCCCCTTCGAACACACGGAATCCAAAAATCAACCGGAGCAGGCACCAGGCCCGCTCCAGTCGATATTTCCTAAATCAAACGGCTTCCATCACAACATGGGATTTGCGGCGCCGGCCAACTCCCAACAAACCAGCCAAGGCACTACCCATCAACCAAACCGCTCCAGGCAACGGAACCGGTGCCGGGTTAACGGTGATTGTGGCGGTAAAATCCTTCGCTGACGTATTCCCGCTGGCATCGGCCATGATCAAGGTCAGGTAATCGAAATTGTTGGTATAATTTGTAATCCCCCCGGGGGCTCCGTTGGGCTGATTTGAGCCCAAATCGACAATCCAGGATGCCGTCAAGGTGTTTGCGCCGTTCTGAGCCACCACAAACTGGTTGCCGGAAAGAATCTTCGGCGCGTTCACACCCGCATCACCACCAGCGCCCAAGGTCGAAATTTGGCTCATCGCTTGTTTGCTGGTGGCAAATTGGGTCAAACCATTTGCCCCTCCAGTGGTGTTATCCACCCCGGCAAACAGTGCCAGTGCTGGTACCAGTCCTGAATTATTCTGAGCGGAAATCGTGAAGTCGATCTGAAACTTGCCATTTGAGTTATTGATAAGACCCTGCATCGGCAATGGGCTGAAATTGAAAACCGACGCGATAGCGCCATTGGCGTTGGGAATATTTGGATTAGTAGGACTAAAGTTGGCATTAGGCGCGGTACTCAGATTGTTAGCCAGGGCCCCTGTGTTCCAGGAGTTACCGCCGATTCTTCCCTGATATGGGAAGGGAAGACTGACCCCACTCTGATTTTCATGCGGGGTACCGGTCGCTGTGGTCAACTGAAAGTTACTTGCATTGTGGATATTGAACTGAGTGAAATTGTCGATCCCACCGGCCGCCGGATCGACCACGCCCACATGAGCGAACGCATTGCCGGACAAGGCCAGCAGCCCCACCATGAGACACCCGAGGGCAGTCCTCATTCTGTTGAGATGTTTCATTGTTTTCTCCTTTAGATTGCAACATTGATATGGAGCGGCACGGGCTGCGAACAAAGCCTCCACCGCCCCGAGGCGCAACCCGGCGATCCTCACGACAAGGACCCGTGGCTTTCCGGCCCCGCCTTGCGGCGGGTGTGGCAACTCCCGGCTCAAGCCGGGAAAATGGCGGTACAGCGCTTTACCCCAGTCTCATTTCGTTCGCGGCAACCGGTTACCTTCGTCAGGTCCGCGCCTAATCGCCATTAACCCCTTTGCAAATGCCAGACCAAATTTCTAAAACGCCAGAAAACCGTGATTCCTGAGTGTTCAATGAGAGAGGGAACTGCAGAAAAATATTGCGCAGGCAAGGCATATCACTCACATAGTGAGGCATTTGCCCCACTCACTGACCGTATAAAACCAGTCGAACCCGGGAATGCCAACGGCTGGGAAAGTGCAGATAACGCGATACCATCCCCTTCCCAGCAAACATACCATCGTCAGATCAATCGCCGTATAATCCCACCAAGCTCTATACTTTTACACGATCCCAGTCACTGAAAATCTAACCAACCTATCAATCCATGGTTTCATTACTCCTATGCGGCAGAGGGCAAGGCCCTTTTGGCATCCACACCGGCCTCGCACTAACTGCTCTTCTGATTTTCATCCCGGCCTGCGCCCCCGAGAAACCTTCTCTCGATGCTCGGCAGGCAGGGCTGGCTGGGACCTGGCAAAGTCCACCACTTACACATCAGACCCCTGGGAGCCCCTGGCAGACTTTGGAACGCGTAACTTTCGAGGAAGGCCGATACCGTTTCGAATGGCTTTCACGCCGTCTCGGATTCACCCCAGACCAATCTCAGAGCTGGCGGATCACCCAGTGGGAAGCTGGCAATATCCGCATTACACCGACAAGCATTTATCTATACGCCACCCAGATGGGCAAACCGGCTCCGGGAGCGAAAAACAAGCCGAAGACCACGCAACAATCGTCCTCGGCGGTTTACATCGTCGATTACGAGATAGAAGGAAAGAGGCTGGTGTGGAAGGAGGATATCAATCTGGACGGCAGTTATTCGGCGCACTCCATTCCCCCCGAGATAACGATTTACCGCAAGGTGGATTAGCCAGCAAACAACCGGACTCGCGGCATAATGCCGCTGGGTGAGATGAGATTGGTCAGGCTACTACACTTTTACTCCCCGATACCGCGCTTGTTGGCATCTGCAACGTGAGAGGCAACCGCGGCCGCCTGTTGTTCGATTTGTTCTGCGGCCGCTAGTGCGGACGCCGCCGCTTTGTTTTGACCGCGCGCCTTCAGTACGGTGGCCCGGTGCCGGTTCAGCCCCGCCAGCCGTAAATCGCGTACCGCAACGGGTATATCCTGTAGATAAGGATCCCGTCGAGGGGGAACGGTGGTAGCCAGGCGATTCACCAGACGGATCCATTCCACACCTACCAAGGCACCCAGACGCCGCACAGCGCGCTCACGCTCCAATACCGGCGCCAGAAACCCGATCGCCGGACGGTCATCGGTATTCAGCACTCCATGCCCGATGATATCTGGAGCTGCAGTGAGATTCCCCACATAATAAGTCAACAACGGATGAGAAGCCTGCGCCTGCGTACCACCAGAGGCAACACCACGAGTCGCCTGCCATGGCGACAAACGCGAACGGTTTTTATAAGCCAGCAAACCAATCAGGGAAAAGCGTGGGTTGAAATCCGCGCGCCAGAGGGTCACCTGGGGAAACACCGCCATCAAGGTGCGGGCGATCATTCCAAATTCCTCATCAGAAACTTGGTATGCCGGCAGCCATTGCATGAACAGCCCTCCCTCGTTCAAACGCCGTTTGACGGTTTCGAAATGCTCGCGGGTATACAGGCTGGCGGTACCGGCCTTCCAAGGCACGAACAAATCCCCGACAATGACATCGTAGCGCGCCGGATCGGCGGCAAGGAAATTCCGCCCGTCTCCCACCAGCACTTTCACCCGCGGATCGCTGAACAGCGCATCCACGAAGGGGGTGAAATACAGCCGTGAGGCTTCGACGACTTCCGGCACCAGTTCGCTGACCGCGATCTTGCGCAATGGAAACCCGACCGAGGCGGAAGCGGTCAGCCCGGTCCCCAGCCCCAGAAAATAGGCCGATTGCGGCTTCGGATGGAGCAGCAGCGGCAATTCCCCCTGGCGGAATTCCATCCCGCGGGCACCGGTGCCACCCAAAGTGTAGTAATTGTTGACCCGGATAATGCGAAAATCCGCCTGCCGACCCGGTGGCGCGGGTTTTTCCAGCACCGCCACCGTTCCCGCAGCGCCTTCCCACACTCGAAGCACCTTCGCCGCCGCAGTCCCCTGTTCGACCCGCACCGCGGGCAGTGAAACCGGATTCAGCAGCATCAGCCCGGCAACCACCGCTAATCCTGCCGGCACCGCCCAGCGCGGCGCCAGCCCGGCGCGGCCGGTCACCCCGATCCATACCGCGACGCCCAGATAAAGCAAGGCGATGGCATGGACCGACAACCACAAGCCCAGCAGATCGAGCAATACAAAACCGGCCAGCAGCGAACCCGCGATCGCTCCGATCGTATTCAACGATACCAGACGACCCACCAGCCTGCCGGGGACATCGTGGCCACGGTCGGCCAGTTTGATCAGCAAGGGGAAAACCGCACCGACCACGGTCACCGCGGGACCGATCACAGCGAACAGGCAGGCAAAGGCCTGGAGCAGGTAAAGATCGAAGGGAAGGTCACCCCCCAGCATACCCATACCGCCGGTCAGCCAGTCGAACAACCGGGGCGTTGCACCCACCAGCAGCGCGCCCAGCCCCAGACAAGTCATCATCATCACTTCGACAGACAACCTGCGACTTGCCAGCAAGCGGTTGGCCAAGGCTGCCCCCAAGGCAAGACAAACCAGAAACACCACCAGGATCGCCGCGAAGGTATACACCGAATTCTGCAGCACCTGGGCGAACATCCGGGTCCACAGCACCTGCAAGGCCAGGGTCGTGGCGCCCGACAGCCAGGCCAGAAATTCCATCCTGACCTTTCTGTCGCCCGAGGCGGGGGGCTGAAGCACAGCCGTAGAGGGCCCCCGCCGTGGCTGAACCGCCCGCTGCCGGGACAGCCACAGCGCGGCCCCGCCCACGGCGGCGCTGAGCGCCATCACCGCCAGATAACAGCCGCTGTAGCCAAGCCAGCGTGGTGCCCAGAAACCTGCCAGCAGCGCCCCGCAAGCCGCGCCGACCGTGTTGACGGCATACAGGAAGGAAACCCGCCGCCCCAACTGTTCCCGCTGGTCGACGCTCAGTTGGGCCAACAGCGGCAAGGTTCCGCCCATGCAAAAGGCCTGCGGTACCAGCACGGTCACCGCCAATGCCAGCTTGACCCCCACCAGCAACCAGAATTGATCCTGAACCAGGGGAAAGATCAAGGGAAGCAATGCCCGGTACAACGGCAGAAGGGCGAACACCCCCACCGCCGACAGCGCCACACCCAGCTCGAGCAGGCCATAGGCGCGCAGCGGGTCGGCGATACGCTGGGCGCGGTGGCCCCAGAACCAGGCGCCCAGCGCCAGGCCAAGGAAGAACGCTGTCAGTGCGGCGGAAGCGGCATAGACCCCATTGCCAAACAGCAATCCCAGCCAGCGCATCCACAGGACCTCGTAGACCAGTCCCGCCATCCCCGAGGCAAAGAACAACAGGGCGACGGTGCTGGTGCCACGGCCGCGGGGCACACCCCGCGGCGCCATGGCATCGTCCGCGGCGCCGGCCACAGGCTGCGTTTTCCGGGTTGAAAACACAGTTGTAGACATGGACTATCACCTCAACCTTTGCGTCGCGCCCAACCCATAAGGGCGGCAAAACCCGGGGCAAACATCCAGGCGGCACCCGGCAACGGCACACTGGAAACATTCACAGTGACATTGTCGATCACATAATCCAACCCCAATGTTAACGGCAGGAAATTTTGCGGATCGACCCCCTGACCAGCGATGCTATACCAGAAGGTCACTTTATCCACGTCATCAAAATTGGGGTCCAGCGCATGAAAATCAACTGTCGTCATCGCTGTCTTGCTCGGCGCAAAAGATTTATCCAACGAAGCAAAAGCCACCGGTGAATTATCCAGGTATCCCATCACATAGACAGGAGGGGCACTGTTGGTAAAAGTGGCTTTCCCGGAAGCATTGGGTTCCGCCAGGTTGAGACTGAGTACGTCAATGTCCCATGACACCAAGCCGAAATGGCTGCCGTTGGCCGCCCTGATCAGACCGCCCCCGGCATCCGGCCCAAGTTGCAGGGCCCGGCCGTTGCCATGTCTGCCGTTTATACCATGAACATGACTCAGAGTGCTCCCATCGTTAAATCTGACCGCGGTGGCCTGCATGCCATTCTCTTGATATGCTCTGTTGAGAGGCGCAAAGCTATCCGGGAATAGGGCTCCGGGCATGGGATTACCAGTGCGATCATCCTTCTCGAAGGTCATGACCACGGTCGCCGCCTGGGCCTGTATCGAAACAACGCAGCACCAGACCAAAACTCCAACAGCGGCCATCAGATTCCTTCCCATGAAGCGGGATATCTTCGTTCTATTAGCCCTCATGACTGCACCCCCTCACGAACGGAAACGTTCTGACGATTTCTACCCAATCCGAACAAACCCAACAAACCGGTGCCGAACAGCCAGGCCGCAGCTGGGAGCGGAACCGCCTGTGGCGCGGTCAACTGAAGATTGTCCAGTCTTATTTTCAGGTTGCCAAAGTCAGGATTGAGCGATCCATCCTTACCACGTCCCAAGGAGTCATACCAATACTCAACCAGATAAACATCTTGCAACTCCTTAAAGTTATCCAAAAACAAATGCGTCCCCAAAAATCCATTTGTTGCATTCCCTTTGGCGGTACACGCCGTCGTCGCGCAAGGACCCTGGGTAATCGTTGGCGTCATTCCATCAGCACCGCCCGCCAACTTCACATCGAAAAAGGTCGAAAAGTCAGACGAAGTGTAGCCACGGATAGTCATGGTAGTCTGACCATTCGGCTTGCTGTTCTTCAACATATTAAGATTCAAGTCCGCGACATCCACCCCGCCAACACCAAAAGCGGAATGATCTTCCAATTGAAACATGCCCCCGGCAGAGTCTGAGAACAAGGCTACGACACGATTCGGGTTACTGGCTGACTGTACTTCACCATGGACATGACTGCCTAAACTGAAGGGATTACCAATAGAATTGCCGGGTTTTGTACCATTCCCTTTAGCACCAAAGCCGATGGCACTGAATTCGATTCCATTTTCGACATAGGACTGGCCAAAACCAGGAAACACTGAGGCAGCCATGGGTCCAGGAGTCTTTTTCACACCCTTCACCGATACGGATTTATTCGCCCCATTGTCAAACGTCATCGTACCACCGGTGAATACCGCCGCCTGACCCGTAGAGGTCAACAGGCCAAGTGAAACAACGACCGGCGTAATGAATTTAGCTGATTTGATTAATGTATACATGATTAACTCCTTATATGATTACTGTGTCTATCAAGTGCAATTAAATGTGTGATTTGTTTCACACACTTTCGGGTAGGCCTCGGGCAGCCAGCTGCCCAGGACCAAAAAAGCCGAAAAGCCCCACCAATGAACCACCCAGCAGCCAGAACGCCGCAGGTAGCGGTACCGCCCTCAACTGGCCTTCAACATCGAAATCAATCGAAAATAGCTTGGACTGATATGGGTCAATGGAGACGATGAAGGCCTGATCGCCTTCCATAGATTGCTCCGGATGGAGAGGATCACTGCTGAGATCAGCGGACCAGCTGAATTCGGGCACCTGATAATCAGGAATGCCGAAATTGCTGAAATCCGAGAGTTCAACTCCGAGGCTGGCGTGCGCTTTGGAGTCATCGGAAGCACTAGGATCCAAAGAAGTGCCGATCAAATAGTGCATCCCCAGATTGACTTCGAAACGGTGGCTGGAAGTGTTGATGAAAATGATTGACACCATACCTTCCCGGGAGGAGTCTGCCGTACCCCCCTCAGCACTTCCGTAAGCATCAGGGCTCACAAAAAAACGTGGTACTGCCGTGGGATCATAGCTGGCGGACTCAAGCACAAAGCCGGGTGATGGAAGTATCGATTCCACGTTGGCACTGGCCGCTGCGGATGAGTGAGTGGCGTTGGCGGAATTTTGGATGCCGGCAGTGATCAACAAGCCATCTTGCGTGCTGCCGGACGAAAGAATTGAATTGATACTGAAGTCGCCTACTGCAGAGGCGTCGTAGGTCACGGCCGCCTGGGCCGTCGTCACACCCGCTCCGACCATAGCGGAAAGCAGAGTGATCGATAGTATGCGTTGGTATTTCATGGATACCCCCTTAGCGTGTTATCAACGGGTTCGGTTTAACAATGCACGACATCTTTCTCAGATATCGCGTATTCAACGAACCTTCACTAAGGGGCGGCTTCGGAGCGCGCCTGTCACAACCCTGATCTCCGAGGCCGGGGCTTGTCTATGGCGCCGATGAATGCCGGCGCCTGTTCCCGGATTTGGTTGGCGTGCCTGGCACGCCCTGATTTACCGTTCTGACTGGTTTATTGTTCTCCTCCGTTGATCCCGTTTCACAATTACCTCGGTCTGCGGACCTTTATCAGGCGGGCACCACGTTTGAACCCGGTGTTACGGACCCTGCCAAGCCAAAGGAACACTTCATGATTCTTCATTCCACCGGCTCCGCAGATCGAAGCTGGCGTAATTTTCGATACAGCGTCCTTTCGCTCACCCCCAGCCGACTGGCCAGATGCTGCTTGCTTCCCTCATAACGCCTGGTGATCTGGTACAGGTAATGTCGTTCCAGATCCTTGAGGGGCACGACATCTTCTGGCACCGGTATCCCAGCGGGGGGGATATCCATACCTACCAGGCCCTCTACGACACCCAAACTCCGCAAGGTGATCAGACCTCCCTCCTGCTGGAACATTCGGGCCTTTTCCAACAAGTTTCTCAATTCCCGCAGGTTTCCCGGAAAGTCGTAACCGGCCATCCACTCGAAAACTTCTGGATGGATCAGCGGGATCGGCCCATCACTGACCCGTTCGGAAAGAATCTGCCTGGCCAGCGCCGGGATGTCAGAAGGGCGATCGCGCAAAGACGGCACATCGATCACAAACATCGCCAGGTCGTAATACAATTCCTTGAGCACGACCTCCTCGCGCATCAACGCCATCAGATCCTGACGGGTGGAGCCGATCACGCGCCTGCCCCGGTTTTCCTCCAACGCCTGCGCCAGTAACATCTGATAAGGCATGGGCATCTGACCGACCTCCTTCAGGAAGAGCGTCCCTTCTTGCGGAGGCTCAATATCGACCCGCTGGTCCGAGTAGGGATTGGCCAAGGTAAGACAGTCCACAGCCACAAATGGACCCCTGCGGTGAATGCTAGCCTCGTGGATCGCCCTGGCCACCAGTTTTCGACCACTACCGACCTCCCCCTGCAGTAACACATTGATGTCGTAGCCGGCGATTTTGTCGATCAACTCACGGAGCCTGACGGCTTTTTCACTTGAACCTTCGACGCCCCCCCGCCGGGAAAGCTTCCTCCAGGCATCATTGCGAAGCACTGCCAGCCACCAATCATCCCGGCCGGTTTTCAGCTGGAACACCCACAAATCGCCTTCGCGATAAAAGCGCGTCCCTGGTCGGCGCTGGAGATGTTTTCTCGCCCGGTAAAGCAGGCAATTCGAGGTGCAGTCATTACCATTCTCCTCCATACCTCGCGCCCGGGGGCACACCAACCCTGCCATGGCATCTGCATCGGCAGCACGAAACACGTCGTTGACAGATAACGTCCGGCACCCTTGTCCGACGGCAAGGGCGGGCCACATATATCCCTCTACCAAGGTCTTGGGACTGAGCCGACTCTCGTTTTTTTCAATTGCTCCGTGATCCATCATCCAACCCAAGTTTTGTTGCCCTCAGACCATTCAAACCTATGTCATGATTGTCATATCACTTGGTTGCCATTATTGACATATATGCCATATATGTCTAATATTTATTACACATATGTATATATACATTATATATACTGCCTGTAAAGCAATATATTATTAGGGTATTGGAGATATTTTGATTTAAATTAATCTGCCATAAATGACAGCAAAGGGGCCTACGGAATCGTAGACCCTACAACAAGGAAGTGGTGACAGCAGGAAAAAAAAGGTTAAACAGCTATGCGCTTACGCAAGGCCAGCGGTAACATTTCATCAGCGGCACGAGAATAGTGCGCACTTGCATGAATACAGGAAAGGGTGCCAGTGGCACACTGCAGTTCATGGTGGCCTTGTCCACCACTGTCTTGTGTCTGGGGAGTTCGTCGCAATGGTCGCACATCCGCTCCCAGCAGAAACGACTCAGCACAATGACATCATCCCTGGCGATTTCACTCACTCGCACCGGAACCTTCCAGGGATCGACATCGACCCAGAACAACGCCCGCATTGCGCGGACGTTTTTTGTGGAGGGAGAGCGGGACGGTGACGATCCACCGCCCGGAGAGATATTCGCATGAGCTGACTGGTACTTGCCTGACATTATTCCAGTGCTATGGAATGACACGTCAATCAAGCAGGAGTTTCTGATATTTTATGGCATCTCTCAGCAGGGGATTCACTGGCTCAAAAAATTGCAGGTAATTCTGCCAACCGGTAATTTGTGATTCCAAAAAGGTTTGTGTCGTTTCAGAAAAGTCTGTATAGGTCTTATAACCAGTAACCCAGGAGATTCCCACAAACCTCAATACCCTCTCCATCTCCTGCCACGGATCAGAGACCATGGATTCATAGCTCACATGCAGCATCCGGAAATCCAGATACGGCATCCACTGCAGGAAATACTGTTGCACCCCACCATAAAACCTGGCTACCGTTACCCACTGTCTCAACAACGCTGTCAGCGGGTTAAAGGCAAAGGGACGAAGAAAGGCGCTCACACACACATCCCGTGGATCGCGCCAGGTGACAATAACCCTGGCGTCGGGAAAGATCGCATTAATCAGACCGAGCTCCAATATATTGAAGGGATTGTAATCGACGGTCACAAAAGGGTTTCTAGACCCGTGAAACGAAGTGGCAAGTTTCCGCCAATATTCCCCTCTCAACCGCCTCAACTGATCTGGCGTCAGACCCCTGATTTTTTTGAGGACATCACCCAATCCCGAAACCATTTCATCCAAGGTCTTGCGCACGTGGAGCAATGCTTGATTACCGGTACTGACACAGACCCCGGGATAACTCTCCAACAACCTTTGCAACAGATCCTCTCCAGAACACGGGAAACCGACCAGAAAAACAGGTGACGGTCTATTATCCAGGTCTTCAGAATACGGTATCCCTCGCTGTAGCTGCACTCCCCCTGTGATCCTGCTTTCCAATGATCTGATCGGTTTCATCAGATCATGATTAGAAGATAATTTATGGGTCAGAAGAATTTCACCCGCTCGACACCCCAAAGCAAACGCTGTCGGATAATTGGCTTGCTTGTCACAAATATGCGCCAAATCATAACAATGCAACGATGCATCGCAGGGATCCCGACTAACCGGGACAACCATTCCTTTATCGGAAGTTTTATTGCTCCCCCGAGAGGGACGCTGGTTTTCATGCCGAAGGTGATTGGGATATATCGGGCTGCTGAGAGTGGCTGTAACGCTGTCCATGATATATGACTTCTAGTAATTCCTATTCAGAAGACATTGAGCAATGGAAAAAGCAGAGATCTTTTCTATACTCCAAAGAGTGGGGACGGAATTCCCGCCCCCCTCCTGATTGAAAAAGCTAACCCAAGGGAACGAGCGACAAAGCCCTTTTGGCAGAATCAGAGTGACAGGCGCCCTGCCAGAAACCCCTTACGGTTCAGCTGGACGATGAAATATCCCTATGCTTTCCCTGCCCCCTCATCGCCCCAAGGGGTAAACACGAAATCCCTGGCTTCCCACCCTTCCTCACTATGATCAGAGGGGTTGCGTCGCCTGCGCGTTTTCCATGCACATTTGCAATCAATCCGAGGATTGAATACGTATCTCGATAACGCATTACACATGCCAAATTTTTATTGGTTTATATTTCATAAACCTACATTAATTCTCTGTGGCGTAACGAAGACAATGATTGAGTGATATGCCACATAAGATTGTGATATCACCCACATAAAGAATGGCTCTTGATTAGTGCATATTCCGCTCGGACGTGAACCCTGATTCCAAAGGATCGTGAACAATTTTTCTGCCTTCTTGGAATGGGTGTTCACGATGTCGGAAAGGGTGTTCACATTCGTGGAAACGCCCCCTACGAAGTGCGCTGGAATTTCTTCAAACTTTACGGCATATCTTGACGCTTTTTGCGGAGAGAACGATGCCAAGCAGGAGGATTTCCATGCACAAGATTCGAGAAGTATTGCGCCTTCATTACGAGGCGGGATTGAGTTACACCCAGATCCACCGGGCGCTGAAGCTGTCCAAGGGGGTGATCAGCAAATATATCAGCCTCAGCAAGGCGCAGGGTCTTGGTTGGCCCTTGCCGGAGGGGATAGATGATGAAGAGCTGGAACGTCGCCTGTTCGCCAAGACGGAGAAGCCTTCGGTCCGGGTGGAACCGGATTATCCGACGATTCATCAGGAACTGAAGCGCAAGGGCGTCACACTGCAGTTGCTGTGCTCGGAGTACGCAACGACCCATGGTGAGCAGGCTTACCGCTACAGCTGCTTCTGTCAGATGTACCGCAGCTGGGTGGGCAGGCAAAAGCGCAGCATGCGCCAGGTTCACCGGGCTGGAGAAAAGCTGTTCATCGATTACTGCGGCCCGACGGTCGAGGTGATCGACGGCGGCAGCGGCGAGATTCGCAATGCGCAGATTTTCGTCGCCCTTCTGGGGGCTTCCAACTACACCTACGCCGAAGCGACCTGGACCCAGACCCTACCCGACTGGATCGCCTCCCACCAGCGTGCTCTGTGCTTTCTAGGCGGCGTTCCAAAATTGCTTGTCCCTGATAATCTCAAGAGCGGTGTTACCAAGGCCTGCCGCTATGTGCCAGTGCCCAACGCGACCTATCAGGAGATGGCCCGCCACTATGGCACCGCCATCCTCCCGGCCCGACCCTGCAAGCCGAAAGATAAGGCCAAGGCGATTGGCCCTGCCACCGTAGCAGTGGTCAAACATCAACTCAACGATCGGCCGCATCCCGAGCATGGCTACCGCGCTTGTCTCGGCCTGTTGAATCTGGCCAAACGCTATATACCCCCGGGCGGCTGGAGGCAGCCTGCGAGCGCGCTCTGGAGATCGGTTCACCCACCTATCGCAGCATCGTTTCGATTCTGGAAAAGGGGCTCGATCGACAACCGCGCGATGACGATCCAACCGAAGATGAACTGCCCCTGCACGGCAACGTCCGCGGCGCCGGCTATTACCACTGAATGCAATCGATTAGGACACAATCATGACAACACACAAACTCATCGAACAACTCAATGGCCTGAAACTCACCGGGATGGCCGCGGCGCTGCTGTACCAACGGGAGAACCCCGATTGTCAGCAGCTTCCCTTTGAACAACGCATCGGATTACAGATCGAGCGTGAGATCATCGAACGCGACAACCGCCGTCTTGCCCGGCTCCTTAAAACCGCCAGACTGAGGGTGCCTGCCTGTGTCGAAGAGGTCGACTATCACCATCCGCGCGGCATCGATCGGGCCTATTTCACCGAACTTACCCACGGTCATTGGATCAATCGCAAGCAGAATCTCTGCCTCACCGGCCCCACGGGCACCGGCAAGACCTGGCTCGCCTGTGCTCTGGGCAACCAGGCCTGTCGTCAAGGCTACTCAGTGCGTTATTTGCGGGTACCGCGCTTGTTTGAACAACTACGCATCGCGCATGGCGACGGCACCTACCCCAGGCTCATGAGCCAGCTCGCCAAGACCGATCTGCTGATCCTCGACGACTGGGGCATTCAGAAAATCAATGCCCCTCAACGCAACGACCTGATGGAGGTCATCGAAGATCGACATGGCCTGAAATCGACCCTCATTGCATCTCAGTTACCGATCGATCATTGGCACAACTACATCGGCGAGGCCACCCTCGCCGATGCCATTCTTGACCGCTTGCTGCACAACGCTCACAGACTTCCCCTCAAAGACGAATCAATGAGAAAAAACAACCAAAATATTGACCCATCGTGAACACCTGACGTATAAATCCAACTCCAGCCTCACTTCGTCAGGGATGCTGTTCACGATCACTGGAATCAGTGTTCATTTTCAGTGGAATACGCA
>CAYUPV010000040.1:0-16605 GCA_964445885.1 uncultured Methylococcales bacterium | reverse complement strand
GATTTTATATCTTATTTTTCAATCCAATTGTCTTGACACAGGGGTCCACTTCATTGTATGAAGTTGTGCAAAGAGAGTTAATGTTTAAGGTTCACGAAATATGGTAAAGCAGAAAGGTTTCACTTTGGTTGAAATTGCTATTGTATTAGTAATTATAGGGATCCTCCTGGGCGGCGTGCTCAAGGGGCGGGAATTGATTCAAAACGCCAAGATTTCGAGTCTGGGCAAATCCGTCGACGAGATCCGGGCGGCATACAATGCCTATCAGGACCGCTACCGGGCGTATCCAGGGGATGACAAAAAGGTGGACAAACATATCTCTTCCCTGGCTGCCACGGATGCCGGCAATGGCAATGGCAGGATCGAAGGTGCATGGTATTGGACGAAAGACGACACCCCGGAAAGTCGGAAAATCTGGAAACACCTGCGGGCGGCAGGATTCATCTCCGGTGACGGCAGCGACCAGCCGACCCACAGTTTTGGCAACATCATCGGGGTCCAATGGACGAACATAGGGACGGGCTATGCCAATGTCGTCTGCCTTGGCTATCTCACCGGGGATATTGCCAGATTGGTAGATACCCGTTTGGATGACGGGGTGGCGACCAGTGGCTCGGTACGCGCCTGGGGTGCCAAGAGTGATTATGTGGACACCGGCACCTATCATGTTTGTACCAAACTTTGAGCTTGATGAAAGGCGGCGTATTGAAGTCCGATGCTGAAAAGCGCCGTGAGTCCCGTCTACCATTAGTGGGGTTCCAGGTCGAGATCTCACGTGACAAGTGGGGCCGGGGGAGTCCGCAGTTGTGCCGTCTTGTGGATTTGAGTAGTAACGGCTTGAGCTTCGTTTCCCATGACAATCGTCTGGCGCCTTTGGACAAGATCGGATTCCGTCTCCATGTCGGGGAAGGGCATGCCGAGGGCAAGGGGGTCATCTGCTATCGGCAGCCGGAGAGCGACAGCCGCTGGCGCTATGGCGCCATGTTTCTCACGATATCGCCGGAGGTCGAGACGCTGCTCAAAGAAGAAAGCCTGGAGATGGAAGAAGTCCGGGCCGTTGCCAGGGAACTGGCGGACAGAATGGCCACAGAGCGTTGCGGATCTGCTGACCAACGGCGCTTGTTGCGCTCCAGGTTGCTGCTCTATGATGCCGTTCAGTCCTTCCTCGAGCGGCTTGAAGTCATGAACTATCCTCTTGCTCAACCTTTGGACGTGGATTTGGAGGAGGGGCTTCGCATCGGCCAGGAAACCCCCTTAACCATTGCCACTGTGGAAAATGGGTTAGGTTATGTTTCCAATCGTGGCAAGCACTTTGCCAACGTGTTCGAAGTATTGGAATTCCTGCGCGATCAGCTGACCGTCAACCAAACCGCCCGGTGATGTAATCCTCGGTCAGGGGATGATGGGGATTGGTAAAGATCCTCGTGGTCTCCCCCACCTCGATCAACTTGCCCAGGTGAAAATAGGCGGTGCGCTGGGAGACCCTGGCAGCCTGCTGCATGGAATGGGTGACGATGACGATGGTGTAGCGTTCCCGCAGTTCGTCGATCAACTGCTCGATGGTGGCGGTGGCAATGGGGTCGAGGGCCGAGCAGGGTTCATCCATCAGCACCACTTCAGGATTGACCGCGATGGTTCTGGCGATGCACAGACGTTGCTGCTGGCCGCCGGACAGTCCTGTGGCCGGATGATCCAGCCGGTCCCGAACCTCCTTCCACAAGCCAGCCCGTTTCAACGAGATTTCCACGATTTCATCCAGTTCGGTGCGGTTGGTGGCCAGACCATGTATGCGTGGTCCGTAGGCGACGTTGTCGTAGATGGATTTGGGGAAGGGATTGGGTTTCTGGAACACCATGCCGATCCGGGCCCGCAGGATGACAGGATCCATATCCCTGCTATAGATGTCCTGGCCATCCAGTTGGATGTCCCCTTCGACCCGGCAGTCCTCGATGATGTCGTTCATTCGGTTGAGACAGCGCAGGAAAGTGGATTTTCCGCAACCGGAGGGGCCGATGAGAGCGATGACCTCCCGTTGCCCGATATCCAGGTTGATGTCGAACAGGGCCTGCTTTTCGCCGTAGAACACGTTGACTTCCCGGCAACTGATCCTGGGTTCTGCCACGCTGTATTCACCGACCGTACGGTAGCTTTCTTCCGTCATGGTGGTGAAGGCGGGCTGAGGGTCCACTTTTTCCTCGCGTTGTTCAACGGTATTCATGTTGGATGTTTCTCTTTGTAGGGTTACCATCGCCGCTCCAGACGACGTCTCAACAGGACGGCCGCCAGATTCATCAGGCCCAGGAAGAGCAGCAGCACGATGATGGCGGCAGCGGTGCGTTCCACGAATCCGCGTTCCGGGCTGTCGGCCCAGAGATAGATCTGTACCGGCAGGGCTGTGGCAGGGTCCAGGAGTCCTTTGGGAGGATCGACGATGAAGGCCACCATGCCGATCATCAGTAGCGGTGCGGTTTCCCCAAGGGCCCTGGCCATGCCGATGATGGCGCCGGTGAGCATCCCCGGCATCGCCAGGGGAAGGACATGGTGGAACACGGTCTGGGTCCTGGATGCACCGATTCCCAAAGCAGCCTGGCGGATGGAGGGAGGCACCGCCTTGAGGGCGGCGCGGCTGGCAATGATGACGGTGGGTAGGGTCATCAGGGTGAGGGTCAGGCCGCCGACCAATGGGGTGGAACGCGGCAGGCCGAAATATCCCAGGAAAACCGCCAGGCCCAACAGACCGAAGACGATGGAAGGGACGGCGGCGAGATTGTTGATGTTGATCTCGATCATATCCACCCAGAAATTTTTCTTGGGGGCGAATTCCTCCAGATAGATGGCGGCGGCAATCCCCAGGGGAAAGGACAGGGCCAGGGTGACGATCATCATGTACAGGGAGCCCTTGAAGGCGACCAGGATACCGGCCTGTTCGGGCTCTCTGGAATCGCCATTGAAGAAGAACACGTTGTTGAATCGAAGATCCAGCCGTTCCTGCTGTTTCAAGTGTTCGAGCCAGCCGATTTGGTAATCCTTGAGGCGCCGCTGGATCTCGGGGACCGATGTATCGATCGCCCCTTTCATGAACATATCCACATCGGCACCGGCCAGCAGCCATACAGTGACGTTCCTGCCGATCTGATCCGGATGTTTCAGCACCCAGTCGCGCAGCTCATAGGAGGCGCCGGAGCTGACCAGTCGGTAAAGGGCGCGTTTCTGGCGGCGCTTCCTGACTTCGGGGAAGGTCTGACGCAGGGTCTGTTTGATCATCCCCTCGAAATCCACCCTGGCCAGATGATCGGAGGTCGGCGGTGCCAGTTCCTCTGGATCCAGATAAATATTCAGGGCGATGTAGGTTTGCTGGAAGGCGCCCATGCCCCGGGCAACGATGCTGACGAGCAGGACTGCCAGGAAGGCCAGGGCGATAAAAATGGCGATTCGTCCATACCAGCGAAAACGCAATTCCCGGCGGCGGCGGCTGGCAAGGCCTGCCTTGACGATATCCAGCGGGGGTGGTGTTGGGTTATTCATATTCCTCCCGGTATTGTCGCACCACGTGCAGGGCGATCAGATTGAGTCCCAGGGTGATCAGGAACAGGGTCAGCCCCAGGGCGAAGGCTGCCAGGGTCTTGGGGCTGTCGAACTCCTGGTCGCCCACCAGCAGGGCGACGATCTGTACCGTGATGGTGGTGACCGAATCCAGGGGGTTGAGGGTCAATTTGGCGGTCATGCCGGCGGCCATCACGACGATCATGGTTTCGCCGATGGCCCGCGATACCGCCAACAGCAATCCGCTGACGATCCCCGGCAGGGCGGCAGGCAGCACCACGCCGGTAATGGTCTCCGCCTGGGTGGCGCCCAGGCCATAGGCCCCTTCACGCAGGGCGCGAGGCACGGCGGTAATGGCATCGTCGGTCAGGGAGGAAACGAACGGGATGATCATGACCCCCATCACCAGACCCGCCGCCAGGGCGCTTTCCGCGGATACGGTCAGTCCCAGCGTGGTGCCGAAGTCCCGCAGCATCGGTGCGACCACCAGCGCGGCGAAGAAACCGTAGACCACGGTCGGCACGCCCGCCAGGACCTCCAGCAGCGGTTTGACGATGGAGCGGGTATTGGATTTTGCATATTCGGAGAGATAAATAGCCGCCAGCAGCCCGATCGGAGTGGCGACCGCCATGGCAATGGCGGAGATCAACAGGGTGCCGGTCAGTAGCGGAATGAAGCCGAAGGCACCGGAAGCGCCTACCTGGTCCGGCCGGATGGCCATCTGCGGGCTCCACTTGAGACCAAACAGGAATTCTGTCACCGGCACCTTGGCAAAAAAACGCAGGGCCTCGAACAGGACCGACAGCACGATGCCGAGGGTGACGAAAATAGCCAGCGTGGAGCTGAGGACCAAGGCTGTCCGAATGGTCTTTTCCACCGCATTGCGGGCGCGTAACCGGGGCGATATGTGCCGATAGCTGAAAGTCAGGCCAGCGGTGGCGGTGACCAGAGCCAGCACGGTCATGGCTTGATAGCCGAGGCTTTTCAGTTGGCGGTAATGCTCTGCAGCGGCCAACAGGGGCGGATCCACCTCCTTTGGGTTGATCTCTCCGGCAATCAGATTCTGAATCTGGTTGACCACCAGAGATAGCTGGTCGCTGGGGAGGTTGCGCCAGGATTCCGGAAGTTGACCCAACACCATCTGCAGGATGACTTTGTCGTCCAACAGCAACCACAGGGAAAGGACGAGCAGGGCCGGCAATCCACACCATAGGGCAACGAAATAACCGTAGTAGGCAGGCAGCGAATGCAGATTTCGGATATGTCCCCGACTGACCTGCAGGGCCCGGGATCTTCCCAGATAGAAGGCGGTGGCGCTGAGAGCCAACAGGATCCACAGCAAAATATCAGGTTTCATTGATCATGTCCCGGGAGAGAACAAGCTCCATCAACAGGTCATCGATGATGAGATTGAATCGCATGGGTGATTGCCTTGGTTTCCGATGGATTTTTTGATGAGTATTCAAGCACGGGTGAATGATCGAAGCAAACAGTCATGTGATGACAACGAGAAAGGGAGCGTTCCCGATGATGGAACGCTCCCGACAGGATCGGTCGGTCCGGATCTTTACAGGGACTGCAGGGGGATCAGTTCGCGGGCGATCTTACGATACTTTTCCCGCTCTTCTTTTGGCATGGGAATCAAGCCCTTGTCGGTGAGATACCCTTCATCCCCCCAGGCCTTTTCGCTGACATATTCATCGAGGAATTGAACGATGCCAGGGATCAGGCCGACATGGGCCTTCTTCACGTAGATGAAGAGGGGGCGCGAAAGGGGATAACTGCCGGCGGCGATGTTTTCGAACGAGGGTATGATCTTGTCGACCTGCGCGCCGGTGATCTTGTCAATATTCTGGTCGAGGTAGCTGTAACCGAAGATCCCCAGGGTGGTAGGATCGGCTTCCAGTTTCTGTACGATCAGGTTGTCGTTTTCACCTGCTTCCACATAGGCGCCATCTTCGCGGATACCGTGACAGATGGCCTTGTAGCGGTGCTTGTCTTCCTTCTTCAAGGCCTTGATCCAGCCAAAGGTCTTGCAGCCGCCTTCCATCGCCAGTTCAGCGAAGGCGTCACGGGTGCCGGAAGTGGGAGGGGGACCATAGACTTTGATGGGGAATGCGGGCAGGGAGGAATCGATATCGCTCCACTGCCTGTAAGGATTGGGGATCAGCCTGCCCGGATTTTTGGGGTCGGGAATCTCCTTGGCCAAGGCAAGGAAGATCTGCTGACGGCTTAGGTTCCACGCATGGGACGCTTTGCGCGAGTAGGCGAGCACGATGCCGTCATAACCGATCTTGATTTCCACGACATCCTTGACGCCATTTTTCTGACAACGCTCGAACTCGGATTTCTTGATCCGCCGCGAGGCGTCCTCGATGTCGGGATGCTGAACCCCGATGCCGGCGCAGAACAGTTTCATTCCGCCGCCGGTACCGGTCGATTCCACTTTGGGGGTGGAAAATTCAGTGGCTTTGCCGAAATGTTCCGCCACGGTGGTGGTGAACGGATAGACGGTGGAAGAGCCGACCACATAGATGTAGTTTCTGCCGGCGGCCTGGAGATTGAACGATAAGGCTGCCAGCAAGGCAGTGATGGATAAATACTCGAGCTTCACTGGAATATCCCTCAAGGTGTTTGATACATACAGTCAACAAATGACCCTGAATAATGTATCAGCAGATTGTTACACCCATATGAAACGAGCGCGGGGTCATTTATCCACCCTCCTCGGGCTTGATTGTCCGGTCGATCATCCTTTCGCGTTGGAACACCAGTACCGCCGAGGTTCTCAGCGCTCCCAGCACTAACAGCAGGGCACTCAGGGAAAGAATCAGTTCCACCGTCAACTGTTGTTTGAACAGTCCGATCATCATATCGCGCAATACCGAGACGATGGCGGCGTCGACAATGAAAGTCAGGCGCAGGCGTTGCAGGTGAAAATATTCCGCCAGCGAGCGCGACAGTTCGATCACCACGAACAGGGAGAGGACGTCGGTGATGATGTCGAAGTAACTGCCGGTGATGTCCTGACTGAGTATCAGTGGCCACAGGTTCAGGAAGAGTTTGCCTGTGCCGAGCAGGATGGCCAGTGACAACACCGCCAGCATCAGGGCAAAGATGACATCGGTGTAGCGAAAGAAGAAGCGAAGTGCCAGTTGGCCCGTGGGGTTCATGATTGCAGGGCCTTGCCGACGATTTCGAAAAGATCCCTGGATAATTCCGGGCCCTGCCGGATTCTCTCCAGCTGTTCACACATCAGTACCTGGCGGTGCCTGTCATACCGTTTCCATGGGGTTAAAGGCTGGGCCAGCCTGGCGGTGATCTGGGGGTTGATACGGTCCAGTTGCAGCAGGTAGTCGGCGAGCAGGTGGTAACCGCTGCCGTCCCTGGCGTGGAAATGGACCGGGTTTTGGCGGCTGAAGGCACTCAGTACCGAACGTACCCTGTTGGGATTGGTCAGGGCGAAATCGGGGTGGGAGAGTAGCCGCCTGACCCTCTCCAGGGCACCTGGGGAAGGGTCGGTGGCCTGGATGGCGAACCACTTGTCGAGTACCAGGGGATCCTGCTGCCATTGCTGATAGAAACGTTCGAGGCAGTCGGACTTGGCCGGGTGATCGTGATGGACGATCGCCCGGAGAGCAGCCAGTTGGTCGGTCATGTTAGTGGCCTGCACGAATTGCTCGTGGACAACCTTCCGTAAAGCCTCTTGTTCGAGGGTGGCAAGATAGGCGAGACAGACGTTTTTGAGTCTCCGGCAACCGATGGCGCCCGCATCGGTGCGGGCGGCTTCTTCCGGATGGTGATGATTCCGGTAACAGTTCAGGAACCGGTCTGCGAGGGTTTGCGCCAGCTTCGTGCGGATGGATTTCCGTGTCCTGTGAATACCTTCCACATCGATCACTTCCATTTGTTCAGCCAAGGCATCCTCCTCCGGCAGTATCAACAGCAGGGCGGTGAAGGAAAGATCCTCCAGAGGAGTGTCCAGCAGTTCACCGAAGCCCTGGATCAGAATCGGGTCGGGTTGCGGGTCGGTGCTGCGCAGTTGCCCCAGTAGCAGAGAAGACGCCAGGATCTGGCCGGCATCCCAGCGGTTGAAGGCATCGCTGTCATGACGCCAGAGAAACGCCCATTCCGCATCGGGCCGTCCGATCCTGAGTTTGACGGTGGCGGAAAAACCTCGCAGGGCCGAGAGGATCGGACGCTCGGAGACATTGATCAGGCGAAAGCTTTGTTCCTCCCGGGTCATTCTCAGTACCCGGGTGTCGCCGCTGGGTTCGCTTTCCCCCTTCAGTTGCAGGGGAATGGCCCGGCCATCTTGAGCAATCAGGCCGATGGCGAGCGGAATCAACAGGGGGTCCTTGTGGGGTTGCCCCGGGGTTGGCGGCGTGGACTGGCGGCAGTTGAGGGTGAAAACATTGCTGGCGGGATCGTAACGGGTTTCGATTGCCACCCGTGGGGTGCCGGCCTGGGTATACCAGCGCATGAACTGGGTGAGTTCCACCCCGTTGGCGTCCTCCATGGCCTGGATGAAATCCTCACAGGTGACGGCCTGACCGTCGTGGCGGTCGAAATACAGGTCCATGCCGCGGCGGAATCCTTGCTGTCCCAGCAGGCTGTGCAGCATTCTGATGACTTCGGCGCCCTTTTCGTACACCGTCATGGTGTAGAAGTTGTTGATCTCGATATAGCTGTCGGGGCGAACCGGATGGGCCAGGGGGCCTTCGTCCTCGGGGAACTGGCGGCTACGCAGCAGCTTGACGTCCTCGATCCTGCGCACTCCTGGAGAGCCTTCGTGGGCCGAGAACTGTTGCTCGCGGAAAACCGTCAGTCCTTCTTTGAGGCTGAGCTGGAACCAGTCTCTCAGAGTGACGCGGTTGCCGGTCCAGTTGTGGAAGTATTCATGGCCGATCACCGCCAGCACGTGTTCGAAATCCTCGTCGGTGGACGTTTCCGTTTTGGCCAGCACACAATGGGTATTGAAGATGTTCAATCCTTTGTTTTCCATCGCTCCCATGTTGAAGTGGCTGACCGCCACGATCATATAGCGGTCCAGGTCGTATTCGCGTGCGTAGGCCACCTCGTCCCAGCGCATGGCTCGTTTGAGACTGTCCAGTGCATGATCGCACTTGTCGAGATCGGGTGGTTCGACGTAGATTTCCAGCAGAACATGCTTACCTGAACAGGTGTGGAAGGAATCTGTCTTTTTTTCCAGATTCCCTGCCACCAGGGCGAACAGATAGCAGGGTTTGGGGTAGGGATCCTCCCACACGGCGTAATGGCGGTCATTATCCAGCCCGCCCTGATCGATCAGATTGCCGTTGGAGAGCAGAACGGGAAAGTGGGACTTGTCGGCCCGCAGGGTGACGTGGAAACGGGTCATGACGTCAGGACGATCGGGAAAGAAGGTGATACGCCTGAATCCCTCAGCCTCACACTGGGTGCAGAGCATGTCTTTCGAGACATACAGCCCTTCCAGGTGGGTATTGGCCTTTGGATGGATAATGACTTCGGTTTCAAGCACGAAGTTATCTGGAACGTCCGGGAGGGTGAGTTTGTCTTCTTCCAGCCGGTAACGCTCTTGAGTCAACGGCGAACCGTCGAGGGTAATTGTCCTGAGTTCCAGCGCTTCACCATCCAGTATCAGCGTATTGGGGCTTTGGGACTGGGGATTGCGATGGATCTCGAGACGGGCCCGTACCCGAGTGGTCTCTGGGTCGAGATCGAATGCCAGTTCAACGCGCTCAACCAGGTAGGCCGGAGGATGGTAGTCTTTCAGATGAATAGGTTTGGGAGTGCCTTCACGCATCATTGCATTGTCTCTGAATCGAATTTCTGTTTCACAGGGGAGAGGTGAAGAGGTCACAGGGAAGATAATCCATGGTTTTTTTACCTCTACGCCTTTCGTGTGTCTTCTGCGGTGGAAGATTCATCTGCTGGTTTGCAGTTGTCCCCAGGCACGCCATGCCAGCAATCCCCAGGCGGCTACGAATGCCAGGCCACCGAAGGGGGTGATCATCCCCAACGCCTGGATTCCGGTCAAGGCCAGCAGATACAGACTGCCACTGAACAGCAAGATGCCGGAGATCATCAGTCGGGCACTCCACTGCAGAGTTGGCGAATCCATGCGTAGACTGGCAATGAGTCCCAGACCCAGGGCATGCCACATTTGGTAGGTGACTGCGGTATGCCAGACCTCCAGCAGCTCAGGACTCAAAACCTGTTTCAATCCATGGGCGCCAAAGGCACCCAACACAACCCCCACCCCTGCCAGGATGGCCGCTGAGAAAAGGATTCTATCCATCATCCCAAAGGAGCCACGCCGAACAGTCTGGCATGGGCATGCAACAGACCGAAGTAGAGCACCACGGCCAAAACGATGCGCCACCAACCCAGTTCCTGCCAGATCAGTTTCTGTTTACCCTGAACAATGGCCTGAAAGGGCAAATTGGAGGTTGCCTCCATATAACGCCGCCAGCGTTCGCCGAAGTCCCGCAAGCGTTTGCGATCGAGATCAAAGGTGCCTTTCACAGCCAGCACCAGGAAGGTGCCGAAGAAAATGAAGGCTGCGAGATCTCCATTGGCCATCAGATGCAGCAAGGCCCACAGGGCAATTCCCCACATCAGAGGATGGCGGGTGATGCGCAGCACCCCTACAGCAATGTTTTCCTGGTTCAAAACCGCTTCCTGCCCCATCAATGCGGGGTTTTTGGTGGTCAGTGCTGCAATGCCGAAATAAAAGGCCAGGGGCATCAGCAAAACGGCCAGATAACGGAACGGCAAAGGTTGTCCCCATAGAGAGATGTATGGTGCCTGACGCCAGGCATAGACCAGCCACAGCAATCCCAGAAGAGCGCCGGCGGCAAAGGCGATGCGATAAGTTTTCTCACCATAGCGTGTGATCAGGCGGTAGCGCAGGTTGGTGCCGGAGATTCCCAGGTGGATACCGAGGAAAAAAGTGGCGGCAAGGATCAGATGGATCATGGTTTTACCCTTTTTCATATTCAGTCAGACGGGGCATCAACTCTACCAGATTACACGGCCGGGTGCGGTAATCGAGTTGCGCTTGAATCAGCTTGTCCCAGGCGGTGGCGCAGGCATTTCTGGATCCCGGCAGGCAGAAAATATACGTCCCGTTGACGACTCCGGCAAGTGCCCGTGACTGGATGGTGGAAGTGCCGATGTCCTGGAAGGAAATCATCCGGAATACTTCACCGAAACCGTCCAGAGTCTTGTCCAGCAATGGCTCCACCGCTTCAGGAGTGCCGTCGCGGCCAGTGACCCCGGTGCCTCCCGTGGTGAGGATGGCCTTGACTTCGGATTCCGCGATCCAGCGCGAAACCACCGCACGGATCTGGTAGATGTCATCAGGAACGATGAATTTCTCCGCCAGTCGATGGCCAGCGGTCTCGAGTCGTTCTACCAGCAGTTGGCCCGAGGTGTCGGTGGCTTTGGTTCGGCTGTCTGAGACGGTCAAAATGGCGATATTCAGGGGGATGAATTGGCGTGATGTATTCATGGCGTTATCATAAAAGCTGACTCGACTGGAAACCGATCGAAATGGCGCGAACTTTTCAAATTACCGTCAATGAACACCCGGAGATCCTGGTGCGCAGGGCCCGCCAAATGGCGCTCGACAATGCCGTCCATTTTATTGCCGATGAAGTGCAGGGGCATTTCTCCGGCAAGGGATTGGAAGGAACCTACCGATTCGACAACGACAGGGTGGTCATTACGGTGGCCAAAAAACCTCCTTTTGTGACCTGGGCAATGGTGGAAAAGATGCTACACCGGTTTTTCTGTTGAGAGGGCCAGGTGGCTATTGTCTTGGATTTTCCATAAGACTGCCATTTTTTTCTCCCAGTGTGATCGCTGGACATTACGCCGCGAAGCCGCCGAGGATAGAGAGAAAACCACTTTTTAATGAACCGATACCGGAAACGATTAGATGCGAAAAAATCATGACAGATGAATTACTGCAATGGGTGCTGGATGCGCTCGACGATTTGAAGGCCAGGGACGTGGTCGTGCTCGATGTGCGAGGAAAAACCAGCGTGACGGACTATATGGTGGTGGCTTCCGGAACATCCGATCGGCATGTTCATGCCCTGGCAAATCAAGTGGTGGAAAAAGTGGCCGAACACAAGATCAAACCCTTGGGGGTGGAAGGCGAGCACTCCCGGGACTGGGTCCTGGTGGATCTGGGTGATGTGATTGTACATCTGATGCTTCCCGAAGCCCGGGATTTCTATCAGCTTGAGAAGCTGTGGCAGGTGGACGAAGAGAACAGCGCCACCGTCTGAATCAACCGTCGTGCTATTTCGTTATGGCGCAAAGTGAAGCATCATATTGCGCCGTCCTGATCGGTTCCGACACAAAATGCTATCCTGTGACGCTGGAATGGATGGAGAGAAAAGCCTGAAGCCTATTCTTCAGTGTCCATTCATTCCAGAGAATAGCTGTCGGAAAAGGTCACTCTTCTCAAGAGGATCCGCTTGATCGAACACGCCCGCGATCACTGCCAGCAGATCAGCCCCGGCCTGAATCAGGGTGCCTCCGTTTTCTGGCGTGATTCCTCCTATGGCGACGATAGGACAGGACAGCGCACTCCGGGCCTGGGTCAGTATTTCAATGGGTGCGGGGGGTGCACAGGGTTTGCTGGCAGAGGGAAAAAAAGCTCCAAAGGCCACGTAGTTGGCGCCCCTTGCTTCGGCCTCCCTGGCGCAGTCCAGATCGGCATAACAGGAGACCCCGATGATGGTATCGTCTCCCAGCTCTCTCCTGGCTTCCTCAAGGCCGGCGTCATCCCTGCCAAGGTGTACCCCATCAGCACCGGTCTCACAGGCCAACGCGACATCATCATTGATGATCAGGGGGGCGCCATAGCGGTGGCTTAGGCTCAACAGCCGCCTTGCGTCATTCAAATCGAGCCGCTTTTTTTTGTCCCTCAGCTGGATGACGCTTGCTCCTCCTTCAAGCACCTGCATGACCCGGTGGATCAGGGTCTCCACTTCGATCTCGGGCGTCACGGCGTATAGCCCGTGGGGAGGGAAGGGCAATGCCATTGAGATCAGCTCCAGAATAAGTGATTGGGAATGAGTTGCCCCTTGCCTGGGCGGAACCCGTACTTGATGGTGTTCCAGGTGTATTGTTGGGCCTTGCGGGCAGCTTCTTCCAATGGCAGTCCCAGGGCCAGCAGAGAGGTCATGGACGAGGCCAGTGTGCAGCCAGAACCGTGCACGCCGTGAGGTAGTCTTTCCCAGCTGAAGGTTTTGATGCCATCGGCGCAATAAAGTGTGTTGTAAACCAAGGGTGTGGGTTCGTCTCCTCCGGTGAGAAGGATGGCGCCACATCCCGTCTTCAGCAAGTGGTTGATGCACTCACTTGTCTCGGAATGGCCGCCAAGTCTGTGAAGCTCGTGGTGATTAGGCGTAACGATAGTCGTCAGTGGCAGTAGTTTATCCCGGATGACTTCGATCATTTCCTGGTCAGCCAGATCCCTGCCTCCACCTGTGCTGAGGACGGGGTCGAGTACCACGGTCTTCGGCCGCAGCGCGTCTATAGTCTCGGCCACTTTCCTGGCGATCGCTGCCGAACCCAACAGGCCAATTTTGATAGCCTGGATGGGAATGTCTGTGAGCAAGACTTCCAATTGCTCGTTGAATGCTTCAGGGGGCTGTGGAAAGACTCGCTTGATATCGCTGGTATCCTGGGCGGTCAGGCAGGTGATGAGGGTGCAGGGGTGACATCCCTGACTGAGGATTGCCTGGATGTCTGCCTGGATGCCGGCCCCTCCAGTGGGATCGTGGCCGGAAATCGTCAAGACTGGAATGGGAGGATTCAAAGCGTATTGACCCTGGACAATGGGCGGAATCGTCTAAACTTGCCTGTAGGAAGGTCTTTAAGGCATGTGAACAAAAATAGTGGAAGACAATTATACCAATCTGATTGGGGCAATCAGGGCTTTCTGTCTGATGATGGATCATTTGGAGGCCTATCAGCGAGGAATCTGGCTGCTTGAAATGGATCAACTCCTGCCGCAGATCGAAGATGGGATGTCGACATTGCGTCTGGATGTCGAATACAGCTTTTTTGTTCTTCCCGATCTCGAGTATCGGTTCCGAATGTTCTGCCGTCTGAAGGTGTTTCTGGGTGACCTGGATGGTTATGCTCTCGCCGGAGATGGTGCCGATCCCGATGATTACAGCGGCAGTTTGGCCGATGATTTTACCGATATTTATTTCGAGTTAAGCCGTGGTCTGGATCTGTTTGATGCCGATCCGTCCGATCCAATTCCCGCTCTGACGTTGTGGCATACAGGGCATATGCTGCATTGGCAGCAGCATGTGTGTGATGCCAGACGGCGGCTTGAGGAGTTGAGGAGCTTGCGAATACTGGGTTGAGTGAATAGGTGGCTATTTCTTTATTGCGAACGATTATCATTTGTAATATCATCCATCCTTGGTTTTGGTGTCTCAATATTTAATCAACATCATTCAAGGGGGATTGTTCAATGACACCCATGGTTCGGTTCGCATCTTTTCTGGGGGTGGCAACGCTGGCGGGAGCCGTCGCGGCAGCAGAAAGAATGCCCACCCAGGAGGAGTTGTGGGAGATCGTAAAAAAGCAGCAGCAGGAAATCGAAAACCTCAAAGCCAGGCTGGAGGCCCGGGAAGGCGCAGAGCCTCGGGCCCAATCCGCAGAAGGGGAGGTTAAGGAGCTCAAGCGCCAGACCAGTATCCTGGCCCAGGAAATGGAAAAGATGCGTACGCTATTGGTGATACCGGAAGAACCCAAATACAAGAGTATGTATGGTCTGGGGCCTGCGGCCTCCAAGGTTTATCAGGTACAGAAAGGGCTGTCTATCGGGGGATACGGCGAGGGTCATTACACCGTGCTTACGGACGATCAGAACGGCAAAAAGGATCAGGCAGATCTCACCCGCCTGGTGCTCTATACCGGTTACAAGTTCAACGACTGGATGCTGTTCAACAGTGAATTGGAATTCGAACACGCCACGAGTGGCGAGGGTTCCGAGGAAAAAGGTGAAATTTCGGTCGAGTTTGCGAGTTTGGATTTCTTCCTTGATCCGCGGATCAATATCCGTGCAGGGCTGGTGCTGATGCCGATAGGCTTCCTGAACCGGATCCATGAGCCGCCGTTCTACTTCGGTAACAACCGTCCCGAAGTGGAACGGCGCATCATTCCCACCACCTGGCGGGAGATCGGGGTTGGTCTTTTTGGAGAGATACTCCCGGGCCTGACTTACACCACCTATGTGGTAAACGGCCTGAGGGCATCGGCGTTTGAAGCCAGCGGAATCCGGGAAGGCCGCCAGGGTGGAAGCAAAGCTAAAGCCGAAGATCTGGCCTGGGTTGGTCGTCTGGATTATCAGGTGCCTCAGTTGACCGGCTTGATCGTGGGGGCGTCAGCTTTTTTGGGCAACTCAGGTCAGGATGAAATCGGCAGTGCCGATGTGTTCACTCAGTTGTATGAAGGTCACGTGCAGTGGAAATACAAAGGGTGGGAATGGCGAGCCCTGGGGGCCTGGAGCCACATCGGTGATACCGCCAAGGTCAGCGCTTTCGTGGGTGAGGCGGTTGGCCGAGAGCAGTTCGGCTGGTACACCGAACTCGGCTATAATGTTATGCCTTGGATCAAGCCAGATTCGACCCAGTATCTGGCGCCGTTCTTCCGTTACGAACGCTGGGACACCCAGGCGGAAGTAGCCGGTGGCTTTGCCAGGGACGGCAACCTGGATCGACGGCTTTGGCAGGTGGGAATCAACTATAAGCCGATTCCCAATATCGTCATCAAGGCCGATTACCGCAACTTCGAAGCCGACCAGGGTGATCTGGCTGACGAGTTCAATTTGGGATTGGGCTTCATTTTCTAGGGAAACGGATTTGCGCAAAATAGCCTTCATCGGGTTCGGACTGATGCTGGCGGCATTCGCGGCTGCCAGCATCGCCCGTGTTTATTACAGCAAGCAGGAGGCTATGGAACTGGCCTTCGGCAAAGGGGCTGAGGTGGACATGCTGCCGCTTTTCCTCACCGACACCCAGCGGCAGGCCATTGATCGTCTGGGCCGGGTCAAGCTGGACTCGAATCTGTACACCTTCTATGTGGGTAAGCGCGACGGCCAGATCGTCGGCTATGCCGCCATCGAGACGCATACGGTGCGCACCAAACCGGAAACCCTGTTGATCGTTCTCGATCCGGACGGCACCCTCAGGCGTGTCGATGTGTTGGCGTTTCATGAGCCGCCGGAATATCAGCCGCCGGAGCGCTGGTTCGCCCAATTGTTGGGCCAGCCCATTAAGGCGCTGCGCCTCGGTGGTGATGTCGAGGGGATGACCGGGGCGACTCTCAGTGCCCGCGCGGCACTCGACAGCGTGCGTAAAGTCTTGGCCATCTATCGGGTTGCGATCGCTGGCGAGGCAGGCTGATGCGGTTTTTCGTCAGCGGCGAGCATTATCGCAAGGTGTTGCTCAACACTTGCATTCTGCTGTTCCTGGGCTATATCGTTCTGTTCGCCATCAGCGCCGCCTTGATGTATTTCCATAACATGGATCTGACGCCGGCTTCCGTGGTGTCCTATTATTTGGGAGACGAGGCGGAATTCCGCCCGCCACGGTCTTATGAAAGCCTGCTGGAGGTCAGTCACTTCCACCTGTTCGCCCAAGGCATGTTGGCGATGACCCTGGTGCATTTGCTGCTCATGACCGAGTTGTCTGTCGGGGTGAAGATCGCCCTGGGAGGAGCGAGCTTTTTCAGCGCCGTGGCCAATGAAGCCGCCGGTTGGCTGGTGCGTTTCGTCCACCCCGGATTTGCCTGGATGAAGGTGGGAACATTCGTCCTGTTGGAAGCGTCGCTGGGGTTGCTGGTGATTTGTGTCGGATTTTCGCTTGTACGTGGCCTGAGAAGCCGCAGCAGGCCCCTGCTTGCAAAACGCCATGGTAGATAAGGGCTTTACAGACAAGCGAATTTATCTCATAATTAATAATCTATAGGCGCGTAGCTCAGTTGGTTAGAGCACCACCTTGACATGGTGGGGGTCGTTGG
>CAYUPV010000039.1:0-16811 GCA_964445885.1 uncultured Methylococcales bacterium | reverse complement strand
AAGATGGCGTTGTGCTCACTGTCGATGGGCAGCAGATCGGCACCGGACTGGCGCACCGCATCCATGAATACAGGGCCCGAAATCACCAGGGCCTCCTTGTTGGCAAGCAGGATTCGCTTGCCCCTCCTGGCCGCTGCCAGTGTGGGAAGAAGTCCCGCCGCACCGACGATGGCTGCCATCACATGGTCCACCTCCGGCAGAGTGGCGACTTTCTCCAGCGCTTCGGCCCCGGCCATGACCTCGGTCTTCACTCCGGCATCTTTCAAGCGACGTTGCAAACCGGGGACGGAGGCCTCTTCCCCAATGACGGCATAGGAAGGACGGTGACGCAGACACAGATCGAACAATTCATCCACGCGGCGATGGCAGGTGAGTGCCGCGATTTGATAGCGATCAGGATGACGTTCCACCACATCCAGGGTACTCAGGCCTATGGAACCCGTGGCACCGAGAATACAGAGCCGCTTCACCAAAACAGCTCCCGCCCGAAAAAACCCGCATAAAGCACTGCACTAGCCGCCAAAAGGCTATCGATTCTATCAAGCAGCCCCCCATGCCCCGGTAACAATCTGCCGGAGTCTTTCACTCCTGCCCAGCGTTTGTAGAGACTGATCAAAAGATCACCGCAGATCGAGACCAATACCGCCATCAGGGATAGCATGGTGAAATCAAGGATCAGTTGGGACTCCCACTCCATGAAATAGCCGACTGCTGCAGCATAGGCTGCACAGGCGACTACCGCGCCATAGACCCCTTCCATGGTTTTACCGGGGCTGATGGCAGCCACCAGAGGCGTTTTACCCCACTGCTTACCAACGAAATAGGCTGCCGTATCGGCGATCCAAACCAGAAATAAAAGATATATGATCGAGGCATTGCCAAAGTTCGCCCTCAGTCTCCCCGCTATCAGCCATGCGGTCACCAGAACAAACCAGGCCACGAACACCTGCAGCCCTCTTGGCCAGGGATTTTTCAGCATTCTGTCAGGCCAGGTCCGGAACGCGAAACCCAACAGCAACCAGAAAATCAGGGTGGGCCAGACAATATGATCCAGTGCCATTCCCCCCCGCACCAAATCCGGCCAGTTGAGGAGCCCGGCCAGCCAACCCAGCAATTTGGGCAGATACCAGGCCAGCACCTGCGCTGCCAGGATCATCACCACGAACACACCACGGCCAATGGGGTTGGAGATACCTGCCAAACGGCTCCATTCCCAGGCTGCAGCCAGAATCACCACGCCCCATGCCAGCAGAAACCCTCTTACAGGCAAAAAATAGACTGCCGCCAGTACCAGGGGTATCAGCACCGCCGCAGTGATAATCCGCAACAGCAATGTATGGTTCCAGAGGGTGGATTTGGTTGTCGTCATGTTAACCATGCTCAAAATTCTCTTGTTGTTTTATCCAGGAGGGAACCCGATTCACCGGCTTCAGACGGAAGTGGCGGTCTGGGACTGCCGGATCAATTGCTCGCTGGTATGACCGAAACGGCGCTCCCGGCGTGCATATTCCTCCAGTGCCTTGTCCAGCTCTTTCTCACCAAAGTCGGGCCATAACACTTCGGAAAAATACAGTTCCGTGTAAGCCATTTGCCATAACAGGAAATTGCTGATCCGGAGTTCCCCGCCCGTACGGATGAATAAATCGGGATCGGGAAGTCCGGCAAATGAAAGATGGGAAGCCAGAAGTTTTTCGTCTATCTTGGCCGCGGTGAGCTGTCCCTGCTCGACCTGAATGGCCAATTGTTTGGCGGCTTGGGTAATGTCCCAACGCCCGCCATAATTGGCTGCGATCAACAGTGTCATGCGCCGGTTTTCAACCGTCAGCTTCTCTGTTTCTGCAATTCGATGCTGGAGATGAGGGGAAAAGGCACCGCGATCACCAATCACCCTCAGCCGAATGCCATTCTCATGGAGACGCTGCGCCTCCTGTGCCAGCGCCCGATCGAACAGGCGCATCAAAATACTCACTTCTTCAGCAGGACGGCGCCAGTTCTCGCTGCTGAATGCGAATAGCGTCAGGACCTCTATACCCAATTTGGCACAGTGCTCGACGGTTTTACGCACCGCCGACACACCCGCCTGATGACCGGCGGTGCGTGGTAACATCCGCTGCTTGGCCCAGCGGCCATTTCCATCCATGATGATGGCCACATGACGGGGCAGGGTAAAGGTGGGATTTTCGTCGGAAGACACCTGACTCATGCTCCTATATGGACAGAAGGTCCTTCTCCTTCTCCGCCAGTAACTGGTCGATCTGCTCAATGTATCGATCCGTCAACTTTTGTATTCTTTCCTCTCCCTTACGCTCTTCGTCCTCGCTGATCAGTTTCTCCTTCAATGCTTCCTTGAGTTCGGCATTGGCCTCACGACGCAGATTACGAATCGAGATCCTGCCTTGCTCCGCCTCGTGTCTCGCCACCTTGATCAACTCTTTCCGCCGTTCTTCCGTCAATGAAGGCATGGGAACTCGAATGACATTCCCGGCGGTCATCGGATTGATACCGAGATCCGATTCCATGATGGCCTTTTCAATCACTGGAATCATGTCCCGCTCCCAGGGCGTGATCGCCAGGGTACGGGCGTCCTCGGTGGTGACATTGGCCACCTGACTGACGGGCACGTCACTGCCGTAATACGATACCTTGATATGATCCAGCAGGCTGGGATGCGCCCTGCCGGTTCGGATTTTGGCAAGATCCTGCTTGATAGCCACCACGGCCTTTTCCATTTTGGCTTTGGTTTCTTGATAGATATCTTCGATCATCGTGTTTTGCCCGTATTGATGAGTGAACCCACGTCTTCACCCTGGACCAGACGTACGATCGCACCCGGTTCAAAGACATTCATGACACGCAGAGACAGATCGTGATCGCGGCACAGTACCAGGGCTGTCGTATCCATCACGGCCAGATGGCGTTTCAGCGCTTCGTCGTAGGTAAGATAAGGGAGACGTTGGGCATTTGGGTCTTTCAGCGGATCAGCGCTGTAGACACCATCCACCTTGGTGGCCTTGATCAGAACGTCGGCATTGATCTCAATGGCTCTGAGGCTGGCTGCCGAGTCAGTGGTAAAGAACGGATTACCCAATCCGGCAGCAAAGATCACCACCCGTCCTTTTTCCAGATGGCGTACGGCACGGCGGCGGATATAGTCCTCGCACACCTGATTGATCTTCAGTGCCGACATCACCCGTACCGGTTGCCCCAAGTGCTCGATGGCATCCTGCATCGCCAGGGCGTTGATCACGGTAGCCAGCATTCCCATGTGGTCACTGGTCACCCGGTCCAACCCTTCGGCGGCTTTCTCCGCACCGCGAATGATGTTACCGCCACCGATCACCAGGCCGACTTCTGCCCCGATACCGCGCAGCTCGACGATCTCAGCGGCAAGGCGGCGAACCGGCTCGGCATCGAGCCCGGAGTCACGTTGACCCATCAGGGCCTCGCCACTGAGTTTGAGCAGGATCCTCCGATACCGGGGTGTCATATCAATCGCCGCGTACCTGTGCCATGACTTCCTCAGCGAAATCCGTTTCCTGCTTTTCGATCCCTTCGCCCACCTCGAAACGAACGAAGCGAACCACCGTGGCTCCCTCCTTTTTCAACAGTTGTTCCACGCTCTGATCGGGATCCTTGACGAAAGGCTGGCCCAGCAAGGTGATCTCCTTGAGGAACTTACGCAACCGACCTTCCACCATCTTCTCGATGATATTGGCCGGCTTACCGCTGGCTTCGGCCTGAGCGGCGAAGATTTCCTTTTCCTTGCCAAGCGTCTCGGCCGGCACCTCGGATTCATCCACACAAACGGGTTTACTGGCAGCCACGTGCATGGCGATATCCTTGGCGAGCTGCGGATTGCCACCTTCCAGCTCCACCACCACACCGATCCGGTTGCCGTGGAGATAACAGGCCAGTTGGCCTGCATCCGTTTCGAACCGCATCAGCCGACGGATGTTGATATTCTCGCCCAATTTGGCCACCAGCTCCCGTCGCACCTCTTCAATTGTGGGGCCACCTTCTTCCAGCGGAGTTTTCAGTAGCGTCTCCAATGTCTCCACATCGGTTTCGAGCGCTCTCTGGGCAACCTGATCGACAAACTTGAGGAAGTCTTCGTTTTTGGCCACGAAATCGGTTTCGCTGTTGACCTCGAGGATGACGGCGCGTTTTCCGTCATCGCTCACCTTGAGCGTGATCTTGCCTTCGGCTGCGGTCCTGCCAGCTTTCTTGTCGGCCTTGGCGAGCCCTGACTTACGCATTTGCTCGACGGCGGCCTCGATATCGCCACCCGTCTCCACCAGTGCCTTTTTGCATTCCATCATTCCGGAGCCGGTCCGTTCACGCAGCTCCTTCACCATTGCAGCGGTTATCTTTGTCATCCTCTACCTCGTTGTGAAATCGGTTGTTTTCCGTGACATCACTCAGATTCTGCAGAATCTGTGGCTTCGATGGTTTCTTCCGGAGCCTCCACAAACTCGTCCCCAGCCGCCACCAAATCAACCTGGCTGGCTTTACCCTCCAATATGGCAGTCGCCGCGGTACTGCAATACAGCTGGATAGCACGAATGGAGTCATCGTTACCGGGAATGATGTAATCGATACCACCGGGGTCGTTGTTGGTGTCCACCACACCGACGATGGGAATGCCCAATTTACGTGCTTCCTTGACGGCGATGTTTTCCTGACCAACATCCAGAATGAACATGACATCGGGCAATTCGTTCATATCCTTGACCCCGCCCAGACTCCTCTCGAGCTTTTCCAACTCACGCATCAAATTCAGAGCTTCCTTCTTGCTGAAGCGATTCAGGGTTCCGTCATCGCGCATCCCTTCGAGTTCCTTCAGCCGCTTGACTGATTGGCGAATGGTCTTGAAATTGGTCAGGGTACCACCTAGCCAACGATAGTTGACATAGGGCATGCCGCAGCGGGTAGATTCTTCATTCACCGCCTTGCGGGCGGTTTTCTTGGTTCCCACGAACAGCACCACCCCTTTGTTGGCCGCTGTCTCCTCGAGAAAATGCATCGCTTCGCGCAAAAGCGGCAGGGTCTTTTCAAGATTGATAATATGGATCCCGCTGCGAACCCCGTAGATGTAAGGGGCCATTTTGGGGTTCCAGTAGCGGGTTTGATGACCAAAGTGTACGCCAGCTTCCAGTAGCTCGCGCATTGTTACGTCTACCATGAATCGTTCCTCACGTGTAAGATCAGGGTTAGGCCTCCATCTATCCCATCCGAAGACTCATTCCCACTGGAACAAGCACCCTGTCGGACGTGTCGATAGATGTGTGGATTATTGCTAAAATAGCAGCATTTTATACCATAGTTTGCTACCCGCCGACAACGGCTCTCAGCGGGTGGGTTTCATGCCCACCCCCTACCTGACCCTGGAGACCACCTTCATGAAATATGGACAACGACAGGTTTCGCGCCTGAAGATTCAGCCAAAGACCCGGGAGGAACTGGAGAAGATGCGGGCAGCCGGACGTCTGGCCGCCGAGGTGCTCGAAATGATCGCTCCTTTGGTAAAACCCGGCATCACCACTGCCGAACTGGATAAAATCTGCCATGACTACATGGTGAACGAGCAACACACCATTCCGGCCCCCCTGAATTACAAAGGGTTCCCCAAGTCCATCTGCACTTCTGTCAACCATCAGGTCTGTCACGGCATTCCCGGCAACAAGAAGCTCAAGAACGGAGACATCATCAATATCGATATCACTGTGATCAAGGATGGTTTTCACGGTGATACCAGCAAGATGTTTTTGGTCGGCGAACCCTCCCTCAAGGCCAAACGCCTGGTTAAAGTCGCGCAGGAGGCACTTTATGTGGGAATCCGCCAGGTCAGACCCGGGGTGGATTTGGGAGAAGTTGGCCAAGCCATCCAGCAATACGTCGAATCTCAAGGATATTCGGTGGTGCGCGAGTTCTGTGGCCATGGCATCGGTCGTGGCTTTCACGAGGATCCTCAAGTGCTTCACTACGGCAAAGCGGATACCGGCGTTATTCTCGAACCTGGAATGACCTTCACCATCGAACCCATGGTCAATGCCGGCAAGCGACAAATCAAAATGCTCCCGGATGGCTGGACCGTGGTCACCAAGGACCGCAGCCTGTCTGCCCAATGGGAACACACCCTGGCGGTCACCGACGATGGCTTCGAGATCTTCACCCTGAGGCCGGAAGAGAAGTTCCCACGCTCTTCCCGGGAACCGGCTTGAGCATTGATCCCCCACGCCTGAAAGAGGCGCTGCAAACGTTTCATCAGGAACTGGAACGTCGTTTTCATCAGGGTGTTTCCGTCGTCAATCTGCTGCATGCCCGGGCCAGGTTCATCGATACCCTGATCTGCGCCTGTTGGCGGCACCACCTGGGTGCGTACACCCGGCAGGCAGCCCTGGTAGCGGTGGGTGGGTACGGCCGGCGGGAACTGCACCCCCACTCCGATATCGATCTCCTGGTCCTGGTGCCGGAGTTCGATCAACCGCAGCTGGAACACAACCTGGGAACGTTATTCACGCTGCTGTGGGACATTGGCTTGAAACCAGGACACAGCGTACGTACCGTCAGCCAGTGCGTGGAGGCGGCAGCCCAGGACCAGACAGTGATCACCAATCTGATGGATGCGCGTCTGATCGACGGCGATCCCATACTACTCCAGGCCATGAACAAAGGCATCGATCCATCCAGGATCTGGCCTTCCCATGCCTTTTTCCAGGCCAAACAGCGGGAACAGGAAACCCGCTACGCAAAATGTCACGATACCGCCTACAACCTGGAGCCGAATATCAAGGAAGGACCGGGTGGTCTCAGAGACATTCAGACCATTGGCTGGGTCATCAAGCGCCACTCCAATGCCACAACCTTACAAGAACTTGTGGCCAGGGGGGCTCTGACTGAGGCTGAATACGCCGAACTGCAACAAGATCTTTATTATCTATGGCGGGTCCGTTTCGCCCTGCACTTGCTCGCGGGACGATGCGAGGATCGACTGCTGTTCGATTTCCAGCGCACCCTGGCACAATGGTTCGGTTTTCAAGGCGAGGGAAACCAGCCGGTGGAAGCATTCATGCAGAGCTATTTCCGTACCGCCCAGAGCGTGCAACGGCTCAATGAAATGTTGCTACAGCTACTGGAGGAAAAGCTGAGTCCGGAATTCAACAGCGAACCTGAAATTCTTGACCAGCATTTCCAGATTACCAACGATCACCTGGAAATCCGCCATGAGGACGTTTTCATTCAGCACCCACTTGGGTTGCTGGAAATCTTCCTCTACCTGCAATTGAAGCCACAGCTCAAAGGGATCCGCGCCAACACGATCCGTGTCATCCGCCAGAATCTGCACCTGATCGACGACAATTTTCGCCTCGATCCAAACGCATGCCGGCTGTTTCTGCAGATCTTCCGCCAGCCGGAGGGGATCACCCACCAGCTCAGACGAATGAATCGATACGGGGTGCTGGCGGCCTATCTGCCGGAATTCGGAAAGATCGTAGGCAGGATGCAATACGACCTTTTCCACGCTTATACGGTCGATGAACACAGCCTGTTCGTGGTCCGCAATCTGCGTCGCATGTCGCTGCCGCGCTTTCGCGAGGAACTGCCTTTTGCAGCCAACGTCTTTCCGTTGATTGCCAGGCCGGAGGTGCTTTACCTGACGGGCCTCTATCATGATATAGGGAAGGGGCAGGGAGGTGACCATTCAGCCGTTGGGGAACAGCTGGCACGGGATTTTTGCCAGCGCCATGGCATGGAGGAACGGGACACCGGCTTGATCTGCTGGCTGGTGCGCAATCATTTGCTCATGTCCGTCACCGCCCAACGCAAGGATATCCAGGATCCGGAAGTCATTCAAGCATTCGCAAGCCAGGTGGCAGACGAAGACCGTCTGAATCATCTCTATCTATTGACCGTGGCGGATATCCGCGGCACCAATCCCACCCTGTGGAATTCCTGGCGTGACACCCTGCTCAAAGAACTGTTTCTGAGCACCCGAAAGGTTCTGCGCCAGCAGATGGCACGTACCGCCAGCGAGGATCGGGTCGCTGACACCAAGCGGGATGCCTGGCACAGACTTGAAAGACTCGGGCTTGACGAAAAGACGATTTTGGGCATCTGGAGTCACTTCGACGACTCTTATTTCCTTCGCTGCCAGCCGGATGAATGCGTCTGGCATACTATAGCTATCGCCGTCACCCCGGAAACTCAACTACCCCTGGTCCTGGTACGCCCCCAGGACCATCGTGGCAGCGCCGAAATCTTCATTTACATGCGTGATCGTGATGGAATCTTTTCCCAGATAGCAGCGCATCTGGATTTGCTGGGATTGACCATCCTGGCGGCCAAATTGGGCACCTCATTGGATGGCTACGTGGTCAACAGTTTTCATGTCCTTGAACGTGACGGGAGTCCGGTCGCCGAGCTGCCCCGGGAACAACAGATCGCCACCCGCCTCAAGCGCTGCCTTAAAGATCCAAGCCCCCCTTGTTTCAAAATCGAAAGACGGGCCGGTCGCCATCTGAAGCACTTTTCCCTGCCGGTCGAGATCCGCTTCCATCCAGATCCACAGCGACGCTACAGTGTGATGGAGCTGGTCGCAGCCGACCGGCCAGGCCTGCTCGCCATCGTGGGCAAGATTTTTGACCAGTTCGGGATACGGCTGCACGAGGCCCGCATCGCCACCCTGGGCAACCGCGCCGAGGATGTATTCTGCCTGTCCGATCAGAACAACCAGCCATTGTCCGACGAGGAATTGCGCAGGTCTCTGGCCGATTCCCTGCAGCAAAGTCTGGCCTAGTCCCGACCCAAACCGTTTCGAATCAGCTGTTCCAACTCCACCAGATCCGGCTGAAGCCCATTGTCATAGCGCAACCCAATCCTGAATTCATCATGAGAAATCCTGCGCACGAAGATCACTCGACAGTGCAACTTCAACTCTTTGCCTGTCGGCGCGAACTGTAAATCCAACTTGATCGGGCGTCCTGATGAATTCAGACAATTACCATGCGGGGCAATGGCCTCGCTGTCAAATGCGTCACACTGGATCTGCACCCCGCCGCCAGAAACATCCCGTACGCGGACTTCCAGTCGGGTCCCACTGGAAAGGATCAGTTCAGCGGGTATGTCGACTTCTTTGCGGAAGAAACTTCTTCGTTCCATGCTTCAGGCCGCACGCCATTTTTCCCAATAAGGCACCGGGTGCAACCGTTCAGCCAGGAAATCAAGGAAGGTACGGACTTTGGCCGATAGATGGCGCCGATGCGGGTACACTGCATAAATGTCCATCGAGGGTAATTCATACTCACTCAATACCGTAATCAACCTGCTCTTGCTCAGATCCTGGCCCACGATATAGGTCGGCAACACCACCAGCCCAAGGCCGTGAATGGCGGCCAGACGCAAGGGATCGGCCGTATTGGCTTGCAGGTTTCCTGCGACCCGGACCGTGATCGATTGACCGTCAGGATCCGTGAAGCGCCAATAATCATGGGGTTCAGAGCCCCAATTGACCAGGCAATTGTGGTGACGCAAATCGGAGGGTGAGACGGGGCTTCCATGTTTTTCAAAGTAGCTCGGGGCTCCACACACCACCCGTGGGGAAGAAGCCAACCGCCTGGCGATCAGACTGGAGTCAGGCTGCTCCCCCAACCGGATGGCAAGATCCAGCCCTTCAGCCACCACATCCACCAGCCCTCCACGCACCATCAGGTCCACCCGCACTTTGGGATACTGCTCCAGATAGGCGGCAATCGTGGGCGCCAGATGGAAAGTGCCAAAGAAAGGAGGGGTCGAAATCCTCAATAACCCCTGGGGCTCTGTGTGAAGCTGGGTGACAGACAGCTCCGTCTCTTCAATATCTTCCAGGATCTGCTGGCAGCGTTCCAAATAGGCCGCCCCCGCCTCGGTAAGGCTGATCTTGCGGGTGGTCCGATTTAACAACCGGACTCCCAGACTGTTCTCGAGGTGCATCACATGCTTGGTCGCCATCGCTCTCGAGATACCCAGATCCTTGGCCGCCCCAGCAAAACTGCCGTTTTTAGCCACCCGGGCGAAGACCTTCATGCTGGTTAGCTTATCCATCGTTCCCCTGCTGACGTTCACTATAGACTCGCCGGGCAAGCTTCAGATCTTCCCATGCCTGACGTTTGGCCCCAGGATTACGCAGCAGATAGGCGGGATGATAGATCACCACCAAAGGAATATCATCATAACGATGCACCTTCCCTCGCAGACGCGCGAGTGGAGCGGAGGTCTTGAGCAGGTTCTGGGCTGCGATCCTGCCGACCGCAACGATGATCTTGGGTTGAATCAAGGCAATCTGGCGTATCAGGAATGGTTCACAGGCAGCGACTTCTTCAGGTTTGGGGTCGCGGTTTCCCGGCGGACGGCATTTCAGAACATTGGTGATGAATACCTGATCACGATCCAGCCCCAACGCCCTGAGCATCTCGTTCAGCAACTGTCCAGCCCGTCCCACGAAGGGTTCTCCTTTGAGATCCTCCTGTTCACCCGGGGCTTCTCCGATCAACATCCAGTCGGCATGACGGTTTCCCACTCCAGGCACTGGATGGGTACGGCTCCTGCATAAAGGACAGGCGGTACAACCGGCGATTTCTTCCTCTAACCGTCGCCACAGCGCTTCCTCCTCTTCGTCCGAAGCCACTGAGCCGGTATCGGGATTGGGCTGGCGCAGCATCCATGCCGATACCCCCATGGCTTGTAGATACTTGAGTTGCACTGGATCCACTACACGTCCGCAGCTTGAGGATGTTTACGTAAAGCAGGACTCAACAATTTGTTGACCGCATTGACATAGGCCTTGGCCGAAGCGATGACAATGTCGGTATCGGCCCCCTGGCCATTGACGATCCTGCCGCCCTTTTCCAGCCGCACGGTCACTTCACCTTGGGCATCGGTCCCGGTGGTGATGTTGTTGACCGAGTAGAGAAGCAACGCTGATCCTGTGGCCAGGCGTGCTTCAATAGCCTTGAAAGTGGCATCGACCACCCCGCTTCCCTCGGCTTCACCCACCTTCTCCTCACCATCGACTTTGAGCACTACCTGGGCTCTTGGAATTTCCCCGGTGTCGGCACAGACATGAAGCGATATCAACTTGATCCTTTCTGCCTCGGCCTCGAGAATCTGTTCGGAGATCAGGGCTTGCAAATCCTCATCGAAGATCTCGTGCTTTTTGTCTGCCAGTTGCTTGAAGCGGGCAAAAACATCATTGATGGCTTCTTCGGAATCGAATTCGATGCCCAGCTCCCGCATCCGGGTGCGAAAGGCATTGCGCCCGGAATGTTTGCCCAGCACCATCCGGTTGGCGCTCCATCCCACATCTTCGGCTCGCATGATCTCATAGGTTTCACGGCTCTTGAGTACCCCGTCCTGATGAATTCCGGATTCATGGGCGAATGCGTTGGCTCCTACGATCGCCTTGTTCGGCTGCACCGGAAAACCGGTAATGCTTGAGACCAGCTTGGAACAGGGAACGATCTCCTGGGTCTTGATCGTGGTTTCGCACGGAAAGGCATCCTGACGGGTTTTTACCGCCATGACCACTTCCTCAAGCGCAGCATTACCGGCTCTTTCACCCAAGCCGTTGATGGTACATTCCACCTGCCGGGCCCCGTTCAGCACCGCCGAGAGTGAATTGGCCACCGCCAAACCCAGATCATTGTGGCAATGGACCGAAAACACCGCTTTATCGGCATTGGGGATGCGCTCCCTTAAACGGCCGATCAGGGCACCGAATTCGTGGAGCAGGCTGTAGCCCACGGTGTCCGGAATATTGATCGTCGTGGCTCCTGCACGGATCACAGCTTCGATGATCCGGCACAGGAAATCTTCTTCGCTACGCCCGGCGTCCTCGGGCGAAAATTCCACATCGTCGGTGTATCTTCTGGCCCGTTTCACCGCTTGCAATGCACGCTCCACCACTTGCTCCGGAGTCATTCGCAACTTGTGCTGCATGTGGATCGGAGAGGTGGCTATGAAGGTATGAATGCGGGGGTGTTGGGCATCATGCAGTGCCTCACCGGCGCGATCGATATCACTGTCCAGGGCCCGTGCCAAACCACAGACGCTACTATCTGTCACTGCCGCGGCAATCGCCTTCACCGCTTCGAAATCACCGGGGCTGGCGGCGGGGAAACCCGCCTCAATCACATCCACCCGCAGCCGCTCCAAGGCCTTGGCGATGCGTACCTTTTCCTCACGGTTCATGGACGCACCCGGACTTTGTTCTCCGTCGCGCAAGGTTGTGTCAAATATGACGAGTTTCTCTTTCATGAATCAGATACTCCATTCAGGGTCTGCGTAGATAGTTCGGTCATTGATCGATAACAAAGAACTCTGCCCCTAGCGGGGCAGCAAACGCAGTACCCATAGCCACACCACCATTGGTCGGCCACTGTCGAGGAATTCCGTTCCCTCCTCTCTGCAGGCATTCCAACAGCCTTCCTGACAACCAGCCTCTTCACCAATCGGATCATCGGCCAGGGTTGCATGAGGATGCATATTCAGGGGGACAGTGAGGATGACAATATTCATGTTTACAAAACAATCCATTCCATAGTTGGAAATATACCCGTATAGAAGAAACTTGCCAAGCACGACAATCGTTTTTTGTCAGTTGCCGCCGGAACAACTCTCTCGAGATCAGGGATTGATCCTGCGACGCTTGCGACTGCGGTGCCGTTGCAACAGGACCAGGGTCATCAGGGGGCCGGAAACAGCATAGCCCGAGAAAATCACAAACAACATCAGTTGTGGATTGGTGAACACGACAGCGAAGCTCAACATCACGAGGATGATCACCACGAAAGACACCCGCCCCCTGATATCGAATTCCTTGAAGCTGTAATAACGGATATTACTGACCATCAATAGAGCAGCAGCAGTGGTCACTACCGCCGCCACATAACGCATTGCCTCACCATTCAAACCGTAGGTCTCGCTCATCCAGATCAAACCCACAACGACCGCTGCCGCCGAAGGACTGGGCAGGCCCTGAAAATAACGCTTGTCCTCTACCCCGATCTGGGTATTGAAGCGGGCAAGCCGCAAGGCAGCAGCAGCCGCATAGACGAAAGCAGCAAACCACCCCAGGCGAGAAAAGGTGGATAACGACCACAAATACATAATCAGTGCCGGAGACAACCCGAACGACACCATGTCGGACAGACTGTCATATTCGGCACCAAAGGCGGTCTGGGTGTGTGTCAGGCGTGCCACGCGGCCATCCAGCCCATCCATCACCATAGCAGTGAAAACGAGCAGTGCCGCGGTCTCGAAACGACCATTCAACCCCGCAGTGATGGCATAGAAGCCACAAAACAGGCAACCGGTGGTAAACAGGTTGGGTAACAAATAGATACCCCGGCGTCTTGGCCGCCTTTTAGCCATGATTCACAAGATCCTTATCTGCCCGGGGACAACCGCCCCCATCAGTTTTTTTCCTGATCCACCAGGCGATTGGCCTTGATCCACGGCATCATATCGCGCAGCCTGGCGCCCACTTGTTCGATGGGATGCTCACGGCCGAGACGGCGTTTGGCTTTCAGGGTGGGGCTACCGGCTTGATTCTCCAGGATAAACTCGCGGGCAAATTCACCGATCTGGATTTCCTTGAGAATCCTGGCCATTTCCTTCTTGGTTTCTTCATTGATCACCCGGGGACCACGGGTCAGATCGCCATATTCCGCCGTATTGGAGATGGAATATCGCATATTGGCAATACCACCCTCATACATTAGATCGACGATCAGCTTGAGTTCGTGCAGACACTCGAAATAAGCCATTTCGGGCGCATAACCTGCCTCCACCAAAGTTTCAAATCCCGCCTGAACCAGTGCAGTGGCACCCCCACACAATACTGCCTGCTCTCCAAACAGATCAGTTTCCGTTTCCTCCCGGAAGGTGGTCTCGATGATTCCGGCTCTTCCGCCCCCATTCGCAGAGGCATAGGAGAGGGCGATGGACTTGGCTTGCCCTGAAGCATCCTGAAAAATGGCGATGAGCGAAGGCACACCTCCTCCCTGGGTATAGGTGGAACGTACCAGGTGTCCCGGTCCCTTGGGAGCAATCATGATCACATCCAGATCGGCACGCGGCTCGATCTGCTGGAAATGAATGTTGAAGCCGTGGGCAAAGGCCAGTGCAGCTCCCTGTTTGATGTTCGGCTCGATCTGCTCACGATATAGTCTGGCCTGATGTTCGTCAGGGGCCAGGATCATGACCACATCGGCCCTCTGAACTGCTTCTTCCACGGACCGAACCGTCAGCCCCGCCTTTTCCGCCTTGATCCATGATCCCGACCCAGGCCGCAAGCCCACTGTCACCTCCACGCCGGAATCCTTAAGATTGTTGGCATGGGCATGCCCCTGGGAACCATAACCAATGATGGTGACACTCTTGCCCCGAATGATGGAAAGATCCGCGTCTGTATCGTAATAAACCTGCATGAAATTCCTCTTTTTTACTGATTCTTGGAGATTGAGTTAAAGATGCAATCCGCGTTCGCCGCGCAAAATTCCCGTTGGCCCGGAACGCACCACCTCGATAATCTGGCTGGGCGTCAGGTTGGCCAGGAAGGCATCGAGCTTGGCGCTGTCGCCGGTCATCTCGATGACGAAGGTCTGGGCGGTCACATCGATGATACGCCCACGGAAGATATCGGTCAGTTGCTTGAGTCCGTCCCGATCCTGACCTTTGGCGCGTACTTTCAACAGCATCAGTTCACGCTCGATGTGGCCGGATTCGGAAATATCCAGCAATTTGATGACATCGATCAGCTTGTTGAGCTGTTTGGTGATCTGTTCGATGATTCGCTCATCACCGCAGGTGACGATGGTCATACGCGAAACCGACTCGTCCTCGGTCGGCGCGACGGTCAATGCCTCGATATTGTACCCCCGGGCAGCGAACAAGCCGGCCACCCGGGCAAGCGCACCCGCCTCGTTCTCAAGCAACAGAGAAATGATATGACGCATCAGGCCAGCTCCCTGTCCATCGAAATCCAGGGGGCGAGGCGCATCTGGTGCTGGGCCTTGCCTGCCTCCACCATGGGATAGACGTTTTCGGTCTGGTCGGTGATGAAGTCCATAAATACCACCCGGTCCTTCATGGCGAACGCCTTCTCCAGGGCGGACCGGACTTCCTCCGGTTTTTCTATTCGCATCCCCACATGACCGTAAGCCTCCGCCAACCTGACAAAATCGGGAATGGTGTCCATATATGAATGGGAATAGCGACTCTCATAGCTGAACTCCTGCCACTGCCGGACCATACCCATATAGCGGTTGTTCAGATTGACGATCTTTATCGGCGCCTTATACTGCAAGGCGGTGGACAGCTCCTGGATACACATCTGGATACTGGCCTCGCCGGTCACGCATACCACATCATTATCGGGTTGCGCCAGTTTCACCCCGATGGCCGCCGGCATACCGAACCCCATGGTGCCCAGGCCACCGGAATTGATCCAACGCCGAGGTTCATCGAAGCGGTAATACTGCGCCACCCACATCTGGTGCTGCCCCACGTCGGAAGTCACGAAGGCTTGCCCCCGGGTGGTTTCCCACAACTGCTCAATCACATTTTGGGGTTTGATCAGGGGACTTTCCCGATCATAGCTCAGACAATCAATGGCCCGCCAGCGCTCGATTTGCTGCCACCAATCAGCCTGGGCATCCGCATCAGGACGATGCCCCGAGGACTTGAGTGCTGTGATCAGGTCCGTCAGTACCGGTTTCACTTGCCCCACAATAGGCACGTTCACCGGCACGTTCTTGGCAATTGAGGAAGGATCCACGTCGATATGAATAATTTTGGCGTAAGGGCAGAACTCATCCAGCTTGCCGGTGACCCGGTCATCGAAACGGGCACCGATGGCGATCAGCACATCACACTCATGCATCGCCATATTGGCCTCGTAGGTCCCGTGCATCCCCAACATCCCGAGAAACTGGCGGTCGGTACCCGGATAGGCACCCAGACCCATCAGGGTATTGGTAATGGGAAAACCAAGCCACCGGGTCAGTTCCGTCAACTCACTGGCGGCCTCGCCGAGCACCACCCCGCCTCCGGAATAGATCATCGGCCGTTTAGCACTCAGGATCAGGTCCGCAGCTTTCTTGATCTGGCGTGGATTGCCCTTGACCTTGGGCTTGTACGAGCGAAGCGTCACCGAGCCAGGATAGTGGTAAGGGACTTTGACCTTGGGATCGGTGATATCCTTGGGGATGTCCACCAAGACCGGCCCTGGTCGCCCAGTCGTGGCGATATGGAAGGCTTTTTTGATGGTTTCGGCAAGTTTGCGCCGGTCCTTGACCAGGAAATTATGTTTCACGCAGGGGCGGGTGATGCCCACCGTGTCACACTCCTGAAAGGCGTCGCTTCCAATCACCGGCGTAGGAACCTGACCGGTCAGGATAACCATTGGAATGGAATCCATGTAGGCAGTCGCAATCCCGGTGACCAGATTGGTCGCACCAGGACCGGAAGTCGCCAGAACCACCCCCGCCCTCCCAGTGGCACGGGCATAGCCGTCGGCCATGTGGGTAGCGCCTTGTTCGTGGCGAACCAGAACATGCTTGACGTCTTCCTGGCCAAACAGGGCATCATAGATATGCAGCACTGACCCACCAGGATAGCCGAAAATAAATTCGACCCCTTCGTCCTTCAATGCCTGGACCACGATTTCCGCGCCGCTCAACTCCACTCTATTCCCCTGTAAAACATACGCATTCAAAAATATAAACAAGTTAAGTTAACTTAAACACCAATTTATCGTCAAGCACCAGTCTTAA
>CAYUPV010000038.1:0-17010 GCA_964445885.1 uncultured Methylococcales bacterium | reverse complement strand
AGCCCCCAGGGACGGGTTCACGGCGTCCCGAAAACCAATACCCTGCTCCCTGCCCAAATGTAACTTTCACGGTAACTTTCCATGAAAAGGCCTCCTTTCAACCAAGCCACCAGACCAGCGCCCCATACCGCAACCCTTTCCCCAAGGCTATCAGCAACAACCCTGGTATCCAGGGCAATCGCAGCCAACCAGCGGCCAGACAAAGTCCATCTCCAATCACCGGCAGCCACGAGAACAGCAGCACCGGCAAACCGAATCGCCGCACCCAATTCAAGGTACGATCGGAAATGTCCCCCACCGGCCAATGCTTGAGCGACCACCCCCAGGCCAGCAGGATGCCCAATCCCCAGCTCGTCATCGCTCCAAGGGTATTGCCCAAGGTGGCGCTTGCCCATAGTTGCCAGGATGGCAAGGAGGTTTGTGTCAGCAACCACGCTAGCAAAGCCTCGGATCCGCCCGGCGCCAGAGTGGAGGAGATGAAGGCGCTGGTAAACAATGCACCCAGTGAATAATCATCCATGGAAAAGATCAGTGTTTAGGCGTAGTAGAAGCCCGGGATATTTTTGAAAGTGACGGGACAGGTTCCAATTTATCCCAATGACAACATTCTGACAGCAAAGAGCCCTCTACCAGAGGGCTCTCTGGCATGGATGACAAAAGGTGGTCAGGCTGAACGTTGCTGCGGTCGGAACCAATCCCACATAGCCGACAATAGACGTATGATCATACACACCACAGCCATCAGCCGCTCAAACAGATAGGCGCTCATTTCCCGACCTGACATACCGAAAAAGCGTCCGCCTATCCAGCGCAGCAGGTAGGGTGTGGCCAGGATCCCCAAGACCAATCCCAACACGAGCATTCCCGAAAGCAGGGAGGGTTCTTCCTTAGCCTGAACATTCAGGCTGGGAATGGTGCTGACGGCCGCTGATACCTGGCCTGCTGGGAGTGCCGATGGCTGGTCATAATGAACCGCAGGTTCGGAGATTCCCGGAATGCCGGAAAGCACCCCACTACCCTTGCCCACCACCAACTGGGCCTTCATGCCCTTCTCGGTATGTTGGGCGATATCACAATGGACCAGGTAGGTCTTATCCTCGGCCGGCACAATGAACGTACCACTCACCTCTCCAGGCCCTGTGACTTCGATGTGGAACATCCCTTTGGGGTAAAGATCCTCCGGGAGTCCGTGTAACATCCACTGATGGCGAATCTGGTCGTCGTTTTTCATTGTGACTGTCAGCCGCGCGCAAGGTTTTACCTTCCACTGGTGCTCACTGTAACCGAACATCGTACCGGGAAAATCTTTGGAATACTTGTGCCCGGCACCGACGACGATTTTCACGTCTTCGGAGACTTTACGGCATCCGGATGGAAGTTGTTCGGTATTCTGACCCATGACCATCTTCCCGCTCATGTCCATCAACATGCGGCCATGGTTCATCATCGGCATCTTGGCTGCCTGAACCTGGAAACCGGCCAGTGCCAACCAGACCATCAGCGCGGAGACGATGCTTTTTTTCATTTTATCCCCTCCCCAGGATGTACTGGCAGAACAATTCACGCGCCCGGTTGCGATTGGCAAACAAGAGATACGCCAACAGTCCCAGCAATAATCCGATCAGCAGATTCCTAAAAGGGGCTCCGGAAGGTGCTGCCGCAGTTTTTTTGGCGGTGGTTTGTTCGCTGCTGACCGCTGCGGCTTCGTGACCTTCCGGTTCCCCAAGACTGTTCCATTCATCGATGTTCTGCCAGACAGGCAATTTACGCTGATAGAAAGCCTTGGTGAAATAGCGGCTGAGATCGATTCCCTGCAGTTTGGGCACATCATTGGCATCCAGATAGGACTTGTAGACGATGGCGCTGATATTGCCGCCGGGATTCACACCGTCGCTGGTGATGCCTGTTTCCACGTGATCGTGGAACAACCAGATCCCGGGCCCATAATTGTGCAGGCCATCATTGGTGGTATTGAGCCTGAGGTCCAACCGTTGTGCTGGTGCCAGCTCAAAGACATCACGGGTGATTTGCGCCTCAGGGTTTTGTTCGATCCCGTCATAGTGGGTGATGGTTGCTTTGTGACCGTGGGTATGAACCGCCAAAAGCTCGCTCTTGGCATTGAGCAGGCGGAGCTTGATATTCTGGTTCGGCTCCACGATCAACAGTGATTCCCTCAAGGTATAGGGGAATGATCGGCCATTGAGGAGGAAATAATCCTCGGTCGCATCGGTCAGGTCGTATTCCCGGTTCATGCGTTTGGCAATCACCCGGGGATCGTTGGAAGACTGAATGATCCGGTGCAATTCCTTGTCCACCGCCTGGTAATGCAGGTCGTATTCCTGATCGAACGACTCCAATACAGCTCTGGAGGGATGGCGAACCTTACCGGCACCGACGTTGAAAGTCTGCACCCAGTTGTTGGGGCGATTCTCTTCCACGACGAACATGCCGATCAGCCCCATCGCCAGATGGGTGTGCGTCTGAACGTGGCAATGATAGATCATGGTGCCTGGCTGACGCGGCTTGATGTCGTAGACCCGCCTGCCTCCCGGCAACACGAAATCCTCGCTGGTTTGCGGCACTCCGTCGTTGCCCTCGCCTTTGGCATCGACAAAAGGATGATCCACACCATGCAGATGGATGGTGTGAGGAAAATAATGGGTGTTCTCCAATACGATCTTCACCGTATCCCCCTGTTCCACCCGAATGACGGGTGAGGGGGAGCGCAGCAGAGGATTGGCCTCGGTGCTATGCTCATCCTTGGTCGCCATGCCCCGAATCTTGGGGGTGAAGACCCAGAAGCCGGGACGGATCCCTGGAGCCACTTCGAAGGTGTGTACCGGTTCGGTCGAATCTGGAGAGGCACCATTCAATTCGGCCACCTCGAGCTTGATAACGATCTCGTCGGGGTCGCCATCCCCATCGAGATCGTTGCGCTTGATCACCGCATCGGAAGCCAACCTGGTCTTCATCAGGGTGGGCATGGTGATATTGTTTGTCCCCTTGACGAAGGCAGCAATATCATAAGGATTGTCCGGCAGACAGACCCGTTCCTCTTGAATCTCGATACCGTCGATTTTCTGTACGTTGCGCCATTTGACCGGTCGTTCCTGAGGGCAGAACGGCTCGACTTTTGAGGCATCTGCCTTGGCAGAAGAAGATGGCGGCACACCGGCCGCCACCCCTAGAGGCAGGATCAGGGCGAATAGAGATGCCTTGCCTGCCAAATGACCTTTGTTTTGCTGCATTGTTGCTATTGCTGAATATATTGAGCTCGAATGATTAGAAGTCTTTCACTTTTCCGAAAATGGCATCCACTTTTTGCCTGAATCCGGCATGCGATAGGTAGGTAAGATAGAACACCGCAAACAGAACCACAAGAGCGATGATCATGGTCCTGAGCTGCGCCCCGCTGTCGATGCCTACAGTCAGTTCAAGGTGATCCTCGAGTTCCTTGCCCTCGGGATCGATCAATTTCACATTCAGCTTATATTCACCCGCCTGTTCCAGATTGGCTACCGTTTCCAGAATGCCAGAACGCAGCTTCTTGGGGGGTTCCTCCACGATCACCTTGCCATCGGATTCGCGAACCAGCTTGACAGCCACTTTCATTTCCTTGATTTTCTGGTCCAGCTTCCTCTGGCTTCCTATCGAGGTGGAACCTTCTTTGGCTTCATAGTCGACGACCATGTTCGTCCGTCCCAACCCCGGAATATCGGTACAATATTTCGTATCCGCGGTCAACTGAGGCTGATAGGCGGAGAACATCAAAGTAAAGGCACCCACATGTATGCGGCAACCGGTTGCCGCAGCGCCACCACCACCGCCATCGGCAAATGCCGCAGACAGCGGAGCAAGTCCCAATGCAAATGCCATAATGATTTGTGCAATTGTGCGCATAGCTCCTCCAAATCTTGTGATGTTATTATGGAATCCAACCTCTTTATTGTGCCAAAACAGGCATAATAAATGAAGGCCAGCCCATGGAACTTTACCATAGGCAAGATCAGGAAAAAAAGATTATGTCAGCAACCTACACTGGAAAGAAGAGCATTGAGGCAAGAGAGTGGCTACGGGTGGACTTGAACCACCGACCCCAGCATTATGAGTGCTGTGCTCTAACCAGCTGAGCTACGTAGCCATGAAAATGCGCATTATGCTAATTTGCCCTTTTCCTGTCAAGAGCTGGATTCTGACTCAACTTTCAATCCTTTTCTGATTGCCAACAGTTTTCAGGAGCCCACCATGATTCAAGGATTTATCGGCCGCAGCCCCGTCTATAATCGTGAACTCGGTTTATTCGCCTACCAGCTGCTACCCTGCAGTCTCCCCGAGGACGAAACCGATACAGTGCGCTCATTCATCCAGCAGATGTGGGAAAAGATGCGTCTGGAACAGCTGACTGGAGGACAAACAGGTCTGATCAGTCTTCCGGATCCCTTATTGGAAACGCTGCCTGACCTTCCCCTGGCAAAAGACAAGCTGATTGTGAATTTGTCCCGGCATGCCCTTACTGAAATCACAGCAGAAAGGCTGAAATCCCTGTCCAATCAGGGATACCTGATTGCCATCAGTACCGATGACTACGACCCCACCCTGATGAAAACACTGGACTTCGCCAGTATCTGGACTTTGGATGCTGGTGAGTCTGTGGCCAAGATCCAACCCCACATAGGGGGAATCCATAAAAAAGGATTCAAGCTCTTGGTACGCCAGATCGAAACTCATGATCAATACAATGCAGCTTTCGAGGCCCATTTCGATTACTTCCAGGGGCGTTACTTCGAACGCCCACGTCTGGTTCACGGTACCCACATGCCCGCCAACCGCCTGGGGATTGTTCAACTGATCGCCAGATTACAGGACCCGGACATCACCCTTGATGAAGTCGAAGCGTTGGTCAGCCGGGATATCTCCCTGAGTTACAAACTCTTGCGTTTGATCAATGCCGCATTCTATGGCATGCCCAAAAAAGTGGACTCGATTCGCCGGGCAGTCGTTTTCTTTGGTTTGAACCGTATCAAGCATTGGGCAACGGTACTTGTTGTCAATGCGATCGATTACAAACCCAGGGAATTGATGATCACTGCTCTGGTAAGAGCTCGAACCTGTGAACATATTGCCCTACAACTTGGGCTTCACGAGGTGGAGCAATGTTATATCTGTGGACTGTTTTCACTCCTCGATGCCATCATGGATGCCCCGATGCAAGAGATCCTGCAACACCTGAGCCTGACCGATGACATCAATGAGGCACTTTTATATGGGGGAGGCCCCATAGGCCCGGTCCTGCAATCCACTTTGAGCCTGGAACAGGGAATTTGTCACAGACTTCCACTACCACAGTTAGACCTGGATGATGCCCTGCAAGCGTACCTGGATGCTATCGAATGGGCTGAAAGAACTCGGGTTCAATTACAACAAAATCAATAACGAGCAACAATTATCCGGAGGAGCTTATGCAACTGAATCTACTGAAGGCCACCCAGACCCTCGAACGGACCATGCCAATCATGAACCGGCGTCTGTTGCTCTATGGCGCCATCACTTTTGGCCTCCTGGTTTCCATACCGCTTGGCGCTGGAAGCTTCTATGGGCTGGCCTCTTTTTCCGACAACCCCGGTTTCTGGGGCCAACTAGGTGCCGGATTTGGCTTGGTTGCAGCGATTTATGGCTACCGAATGGCTCGTCCCGTTCTGTTCCTATCCCTGGATCTGGTACATCTGTGCGCCATTGTAAAACGTATCCAGAGGTCAGAACTCCCCTCGGGCAAGGAACAGTACGGTCACCTGAAGCAACAGGTTGGTTCCTTATTCCCCAGCCCAAAGAAGGCTGACACGTGTCGCCTCAAACTGCGTCAGCTGATCGTCAACACTTTCGCCCAGCAGCCCCCTGGAAACCGCCTGGGCTCGTTCCCGGCTGCAAAATGGCTGCAGGAAGGGATCGCCATAGGGTTGCTGGGTTTTGCCGCCGACGCAATGATTGCTCCGGCATTCAAGGAAATGCGCCTGCTATCCATTCGCCAGGGGGCTGTAGTGTTCTGCCGCCATTACCGGGAGTTTTTCCAGCACTGCCTGCTTCTCAATGCTTTTCTTTACACCATGCTGGCGTTTTCGTTCTGGTTGCTGCTCACTCCGGTTGGCTGGGTAGACAACGCACTACCCATCGGGCTGGGTATCTGGAAATATATATTGGGCCTGATTCTGACATTCTGGATCAAAGCATCTTTCCTGGATCCCATCGTCACTGCGGCAATAGTGATGAATTTACTGCCACTTTGCGAAAACATGGGTGAAAATGATGCGGATGAATGGTCGGAATCACTTTCCATACTGGAACCATTGGAACAAGAGCAAGATCCAAAGTCTCAGGGATGAGCGCTCAACACTGTGACACAGGCAACATACGATCACGATCCGAAAAATTTCTCTGCGTTCATTGTGTCTCTGCGGCGTTAACCACCTTGGGTTTGCCTCACGTTGCAAGATTGCTCCCCCCCTTGATCGGGACCCGGATATAATATTTTTTGATGTTAAACAACCGCAGCCACTTTTTGAGGTATATTGCCATTTATGAAACAGGCCAGGATTGAAAACACGGTTCGCGCCAGAATTCCCACCCGCTATGGCGAATTCAGTCTGTATTACTATGAGAACAATATCGACGGGAAAGAGCATCTGGCACTGGTCAAGGGCGGGGTGAAGGATCGACCTGACGTTTTGGTAAGACTTCATTCCGAGTGTCTGACCGGCGATGTTTTTGGTTCCACACGGTGTGATTGCGGGGAACAGCTGGAAGAGGCACTGAGACTTCTGGGAGAGGCACGATGCGGCGTACTTCTCTATCTGCGGCAGGAGGGACGTGGTATCGGTCTGTTCAAGAAACTTCAAGCCTACAACTTACAGGATCAGGGACTCGATACCGTGGATGCCAATCTGAAACTTGGCCATCAAGCCGATGAGCGCGACTATCGAATCGCGGCTTTAATCCTGCAGGACCTGAAGATCCAGACGGTTCGACTGATCACAAACAATCCTGACAAGATCCGCGAGCTGGAACGATATGGGATAGTGGTCAACCAGCGCGTCCCCATTGAAGTGGGCCATCACAGCGAGAATCTTCCTTATCTCAAAGCCAAGGTGGAAAAGATGGCCCACCTGCTTACGCTGAAAAAGGAGGATGGAGGCAGCTGAAACCCAGAGATCAACCCTGAGCCAACATCCTGTCGAGAGCCAGCTTGGCAAATTCGGCATCCGTGGGGGGCACCTGAATTCTGTTTACCACCCTGTCCTCAACCAGATTTTCCAAGACCCAGGCCAGATGCTGCGGATCGGTCCTGAACATCGTGGAACACATGCAGACCATCGGCGACATGAAATGCACGTCCACGCCTTTGGGTTTCATTTCCTGACGCAGACGATTGACCAGATTGAGTTCTGTGCCCACCAGCCACCGGCTGCCTGGCTGGGCGGCCCGGATGGTCTTCAATATGGCTTCGGTCGAGCCCAGGTAATGACTCTTCTGGCAAACCTCGAACGAACACTCCGGATGGGAGATGACGTTGGTTCCTGGATATCGTTCGAGGAACCGGTCGATATGTTCCGGACGGAACATCTGATGGACCGAACAGAACCCTTGCCAAAGAATCATCCTGGCACGCTGGATCTGCTCCTCGGTCAATCCCCCCAGCGGCTTGCCAGGCTGCCAGACGACCATTTCATCGAGCGGAATCCCCATGCGGTGTCCAGTGTTCCTGCCTAAATGCTGATCAGGAAAGAAAAGAACTTTTTCCCGTTGTTTGAAGGACCATTCCAGAATCCAGGAGGCATTGCTCGAGGTACACACGATCCCGCCGTGACGGCCGCAGAACGATTTCAAATCCGCCGCCGAGTTGATATAGGTGACCGGGGTGATCTGGTTTTCCATATCGAGCACCTCGGACAACTCACGCCAACACTGTTCCACCCTGGCCAGGTCCGCCATATCCGCCATGGAACAGCCGGCCGCCAGATCGGGCAGAATGGAGACTTGCTCAGGCCGGGACAGGATATCTGCCACTTCCGCCATGAAATGAACGCCACAGAAAACGATGTATTCCGCCTCGGAACGGGATGCTTCCCGCGATAGTTTGAGGGAGTCCCCGGTAAAGTCGGCGTAACGGAACACCTCGTCACGCTGATAATGATGTCCAAGAACGACCAGACGCTCTCCCAGTTTTGATTTGGCCGCTGCGATACGCGCTTCGCAGTCGTCATCTTCCATCAAATTGTAGTCTTGAATCGCCAGTGCTGCTGTCATGGGATTTTCACTATCATGATTTAAGAGTCCAGATTCATTTCGTTTCGCTTTCGGCCTTTTCCTTGCCACGCTGCTGAGGCAGCTTACGTAGCTGCAACATCAGTTCACGCAGTTGCTCCTCATTGATCATTGCGGGCGCATCGACCATGGGACAACCCGCAGTCTGAGTCTTGGGGAAGGCCATCACGTCGCGGATGGTCTTTGAGCCTGTCATCAGCATCACCAGCCGGTCGAGGCCAAAGGCAATTCCTCCATGGGGTGGACACCCATATTTCAAGGCATCGAGCAAGAAACCGAATTTCTCCCGCGCCTCATCCTCACCAATCCCCAATAGCTTGAACACCACGTGCTGCATTTCCGGAGTATGGATACGAATGGAACCTCCCCCCACCTCGACCCCGTTGAGCACTATGTCATAGGCGCGGGACAGGGCCTTGCCGGGATCGGCCAACAACTCGTCGATGGAACCGGCCGGCGCTGTAAAGGGATGATGCAGGGCTGTCCAGCGTTGTTGCTCCTCGTCCCATTCGAACATGGGAAAATCCACCACCCATAATGGCCGCCAGCCTTCCTCGATCAAGCCGTGATCGCTACCCAGCCTGACCCTAAGGGCGCCAAGGGCCTCGTTGACCACTTTGGCCTTGTCCGCACCGAAGAAGATGAGATCCCCTGTTCCAGCTCCAGTCCGTTCTAAAATGGCCTCGATGACCTCGTCCGGAAGGAACTTCAGAATGGGTGACTGCAGCCCCTCTCGACCCTGCCCACGATCGTTGACCTTGATATAAGCCAGTCCCTTGGCGCCGTAATTGGAGACGAACCTGGTCAGATCATCGATTTCCTTGCGAGTCAGATCCGCCCCTTGAGGCAGACACAAGGCCGCCACCCGCCCATTGGGATCTTTGGCGGGTGCAGAAAACACCTTGAATTCCACCGATTGCATCAAGTCGGCCAGATCGACAAGTTCCAATGGAATGCGCAAGTCAGGCTTGTCGCTGCCATAACGCCGCATGGCATCGGAGTAACTCAGACGGGGAAAGGGATTGGGCAGATCGACATCCAGAATGTCCTTGAACAGCTCCCGCATCATCTCTTCCATCATCGCCAAGATGTCGTGCTCGTCCATGAACGAGGTCTCGATATCCAGCTGGGTGAACTCCGGCTGGCGATCGGCACGCAGATCCTCATCCCGGAAACAACGCACGATCTGATAGTAACGATCAAAACCTGCGATCATCAAAAGCTGTTTGTAGAGCTGAGGGGACTGCGGCAGGGCAAAGAAGGCATGCGGATGGGTCCGGCTCGGCACCAGATAGTCTCTGGCACCTTCAGGCGTCGCCCTGGTCAGGAAGGGAGTCTCTATTTCATAGAAATCGTGATCATCCAGAAATCGGCGTAACGCGCGAACAATGTCGCGCCTGGCCTTCAGCTTGGCCTGCATCTCCGGACGCCGCAGATCCAGGTAACGATACCGGAGCCGCACTTCCTCACTGACCGGAATGTCACTTTCCACTGGAAACGGTGGGGTTTCGGCGCGATTCAGAATTTCCAACTGGGAGGTCAATACCTCGATTTGCCCGCTGGGAAGATTGGGGTTCTCGGTACCTTCGGGCCTGCGCCGGACCCGGCCCCGCACCTTGATCACATATTCACTGCGAACCTGTTCTGCGAGGGAAAATGCATCCGGAGTGGAGGGATCCACCACCACCTGCACCAACCCTTCTCTATCTCTGAGGTCGATGAAGATCACCCCACCGTGATCGCGGCGCCGATGGACCCATCCCGACAATACGACCTCCTGGTCAATATGAGTTTCATTCAGTTCTCCGCACCGATGGGTTCGCATCATGATTCTTTCAAGACCCCTTTGTCACAAAAAAGCTGGGAATGTTAAGCCGCCTGGGCTGCAGACGCAAGTCCCTCAACCACCGCTGGCTTTCTTAGTGGTCGATTTGGCGGCTTTATCCTTGGACGAGTTGGCCTTAGTTTCTGACTTTTTAGCATCTTCGGCCAGGTTGCGTTTCTTGTCAGAACCTTTCTTGAAATCGGTCTCATACCAGCCACTGCCTTTGAGGCGAAAACCAGCTGCTGAGACCTGTTTTTGCAGACTGTCCCGATGACATTCGGGACACTCTGTAAGAGATGGATCGCTCACCTTTTGCAAGACTTCCAGTTCGTGGCCACAGGACTGACAACGATACTCATAGATGGGCATACCATCACCTCCTCGAAGAATGAATATGAAAGAATTTGATCATCTACCAAAGACCCGTGCCCCCAGAATAGTCAGCTATTCGTGCGGAGCCTTCATGTTCGCATCGTGTTCAAACCAAGCAAGGCGGTCTCCTTTTCCTCCCTGTTCCCGATCTGGTGATGCGGGAATTACCTTGGGGCAAGGGAAATGCGTATCAAGCCTTTGACTTGACTGAATCGCTGTTTGTTTCCAGTATAACCAAATTCCTCCCACGACTGGTCAAATTGCATGCAAACCCTGAAAATCACCCGGCCCGATGATTGGCACTTACACCTGCGCGACGGGGCAACGCTGAATTTGGTTGCCGGACACAGCGCCCGCCAATTCGCCCGCGCACTGATCATGCCCAATCTCGCTCCCCCAATCACGACAGTCGAACAAGCCATCGGTTACCACCAAAGGATTCTGGCTTCACTTCCCAAAAACTGCCGGTTCCAGCCCTTTTTGAGCCTCTATTTGACCGAGCACACCTGCCTGGATGAAATCACACGAGCGGCAGAGTCACCTTTCATTCTTGGATTCAAGCTCTATCCTGCCGGCGCCACCACCCACTCGGAAGCCGGTGTGCGTGGCCTGAAAAGCGTCTATCCATTACTGGAAAGCATGCAACATCATGGCCTGGTGCTGCAGATTCACGGTGAAGTGACGGAACCAGAGATCGATATCTTCGATCGGGAAAAGGTCTTCATAGAGCGTGAACTGATTCCCATTTGCAACCGGTTTCCCAAGCTGCGGATCGTACTCGAGCATATCACGACAGAAGAAGGCGTGGATTTCGTCACCAACGCACCAAACAATGTGGCTGGCACGCTCACGCCCCAACATCTGCTCTACAACCGCAATGCGCTGTTGGCCGGGGGGATTCACCCTCATTACTATTGCCTACCGATCCTCAAACGCGAACGCCACCGTCAGGCCTTGTTGCAAGCCGCCGTCTCGGGTAACCCCAAATTTTTCCTCGGCACCGACAGCGCTCCTCACCCTCGTCAGCACAAAGAAAACGCCTGTGGTTGCGCCGGCTGTTTCACCGCACCGCTGGCCATGGAACTGTATGCGGAGGCCTTTGAGCAGGCACGCGCGCTGGACAAACTGGAAGGCTTTGCCAGCCATCACGGCGCCAACTTCTATCGCTTGCCACATAACCCTGACAAGGTCACGCTCGAGCGAACAGAATGGAAGATACCCAACCGCTATATTGAGCAGGAAGCAATCGAACTCATACCCTTGCGAGCAGGGCAGGCGGTCCGATGGCGACTCATGGTTGGCGAAGCCTCCCGTTAAAGCTCCTCTTCTTCCTCCAGCTCTTGCTCAAATTCCTCGAATTCTTCTTCCAGCGGTGGCTCTCCATCATAGATCAGATAATCGCGGCGCTGAAAATATGCATTGCGCATGAACGCATAACGATCCAGTGCCGCTTCATCGAGAATTTCGGTAGCACTGAGGTTGTCTGCCCTAAAATCAATGGTTCTGAGCCCATACAGACCAATCTTGACCGGGAAAATCGTATAGGACAGCGGGTTCATGAACCCATCGGCCGCAGTTCCCACCGCATCTCTGGGAGAGCTTGGCCCCAAAAAGGGCAAGACAAGATAGGGACCATAGGGAACCCCCCATACCGCCAGTGTCTGACCGAAATCCTCTTCATGCTTATCCAGCCCGACACGGCTGGCAACATCGACCACACCCCCGATTCCCACCGTGGTATTCACCAGGAGCCTGGCAGCATCCTGACCTCCCTGTTTGAATTTGAACTGGAACAGATCATTGGCGGTCACAGCGATATCGTTGAGATTATCGAAAAAATTTGACACCCCTTGATCGATGAAATCCGGAGTGATCCATTGATAGCCCTTGGCAACGGGCTTCATCATGTATCTGTCGAGCGTATCGTTGAATTTAAATACCCCCCGATTGAAAGGCTCCCATGGATCGCGGGAATCCCCCTGGGTGGCACAGCCGGCCAGAAACAAGGCAACCAAAAACACCGTCATCAAGCGCCAAGGTATCATTGACTTGTGTATTTTCTTATGCATGCGCTTACTACCAAGTTGCAGATGGCAAAGTGTAGAAACATAGCATATTCAGGTCTGATCTTCGAGTTCAGGCTATACTGATTCTTTTTTCAGACACCCGCGCACAGCTCCATGACCAAGGAAAAACCTGCAATGGCAAACCGTTTCCGCGGCTTTCTGCCAGTCGTCGTCGATGTCGAGACAGCCGGCTTCGACCCCCAAAAACATGCCCTACTGGAAATCGCCGCAGTGATCACGTCCATGGATGAGGAAGGAATGATACGCATTGCCGAAGTCCATTCCGCTCATGTCGTCCCCTTTGACGGTGCGCAGCTTGATCCTGCAGCACTGGAATTCAATGGTATCGATCCTCATCACCCATTGAGAATTGCGGTGGATGAAAAAGAGGCGCTGCTCAAAATCTTTCAACCGGTACGCGCGGCAGTCAAAAAAAATGGGTGTACCCGAGCCATTCTGGTCGGGCACAACCCTTCTTTCGATCTGAATTTCGTCAATGCTGCGGCCCAGCGTGCAGGACTGAAACGAAACCCCTTCCATCCCTTCAGCACTTTCGATACCGCCACGCTGGGCGGCTTGGTCTATGGCCAAACCGTGCTTGCCAAGGCAGCCAGGGCGGCCGGTATCGAGTGGAACAACCACGAAGCCCACTCCGCCCGTTACGATGCTGAAAAAACAGCCGAGCTGTTCTGCACCATCGTCAATACCTGGGAATCCCTCAAGCGGACGGCACCACTGGAATCTGCCTGACTCCTACTCCGTCGTGGCGGCTGCCTGTTCCAACATCTTCTGCAGTTCACCGCTTTGGTGCAGCTGAATCATGATGTCACAACCACCGACCAGTTGCCCCTTGATGTACAACTGAGGATAGGTCGGCCAATTGGAATGCTGCTTGAGGGCCTCGCGCAATTCAGGGTCCTCCAGGATATTCACGTAAGCGTATTCCACTCCGCACTGATTGAGGATCTCCACCACGCGGCCGGAAAAACCACACTGGGGAAAATCAGGATTACCTTTCATATACAGGATGACGGGATGATCTTTGAGCTGTTGCTCGATCCGTTCATTGACAGTCATGGCTCGAAATCCTCGTGATCAATAAAACTGAGTAATTCTATCAGATAATCAAAGGCTGCTTCATTCATTTATTCGAGGTGCTGAGACAGTCAAAAAACAAGGAAGCGGTTGGAAAACACCCATACCTATCCGTTGATCTTTCTGAATATCCTCCGGCCACGTTCTGTGCAGGCTGTGATTAACAATCTTCGCTCCTCTCTCTCCACGACAAGGCTGAAAACCAGATCCGGGGGCGGCAAAAATCCTTCGCCTTTCTCAGGCCACTCGATAAAGCACACAGTGTTATCCCCAAAATAATCTCGCGCTCCCAGCCATTCAAGTTCTTCAGGATCAGCCAGGCGATAGAGATCGAAATGGGCCACCCCTGGATAGACTTCTATCAACGTATAGGTAGGGCTCCTCACCCTTCCACGAAATCCGGACGCGGCAAGATAGCTGCGCACCAACGTCGTCTTACCTGCGCCAAGAGGTCCCTCAAGAGTGACAATGGTCCCGGGTTCGAGCACCTCGGCCAGCCGCGAGGCAACCCATTTGGTCGCTTCGAGGTCAGGCAAGCGGATGTCTATCGATTGACCAGACGACGTATCCATGGCATCAAATCGGTTGCCAGCAAGCCCCGTTGGCCCCCGGAGGCTTCCGCATCTGCCGCGGCGGCGTGCAGACAGACTCCCATCCGGGCGGCATCGAACATTTCCAGCCCTTGGGCAATCAGGCCACAGAGGATTCCAGTCAGAACATCGCCCATCCCTCCTGTGGCCATGCCTGGATTGCCAAGGCCACAGACCCCGGGAACCCGGTCCTCACCTCCGATCAGAGTACCACACCCCTTTAGTATGCAGATCCCACCGTACTTCTCTGACAGTCGCCGCAGGGCTGCAAAACGGTCCTGCTGGATCTCTCTGGTCTCACTACCGAGCATTCTGGCAGCCTCTCCCGGATGTGGAGTCAGAACCCAGTTGTCCCTGTAATTGGGATTCTGCGCCAACAGGTTGAGGGCATCGGCATCCACCACCATTGGCAAATTGCTCTCACAGACCAACTGAAACAGGCTTCTGGCCCAACCCGATTGGCCCAGTCCCGGCCCGATTGCCACCACTGACGCACGCGCAAGCAGGGTCTGCAACTCGGTCGTGGTTTCCACACCATGACTCATGATCTCCGGACAGCCGGTAATCAGGGTGGATGCATGGGCTGAGCGGGTCGCCACACTCACCAGCCCCGCCCCTGTTCTGGCCGCCGCTTCTGCTGTCATCCGTACCGCACCGGTATAACCGGCGTCCCCCCCCACCACCAGCACATGACCGAAATGGCCCTTATGGGCGGAACGACGGCGAGGCGGCAGAAGATTGGAATATTCATTCCACAACCTGGCCGCAGGCGGCTGGTATTCCAGCACCACCTCTGGCACTGTCAGGTCGGCATACCAGACACGGCCGCAACAGGACGGTCCCTCGGCGGTAAACATTCCTTGTTTGAGACCGATGAAACTCACCGTCGCAGCCGCCTCCACTGCACAGCCCATAATCGAACCGGTATCAGCATGCAGACCCGATGGAATATCCACCGCCAACACCCCACCGGAAAACCGGTTGATCGCAGTGATGGCATGGGCATAATCACCTGTCACTTCGCGATCCAGCCCGGTACCGAACAAGGCGTCCACCACCACATCGACTCCTTCCAATCCCATAGGCGGCCCCATAATGACACGACCTCCCGCCGCCATATAGGTTTCGTAGGCGGTCTTGGCGTCTCCCTGGAGCAGGTCAGGCGACATCATGGCAAACACCTGGACTTCGAAATGGGCATCGAGCGCCTGGCGAGCGATCACATAACCATCACCGCCGTTGTTTCCTCCACCGCATACTACGGCCACTCTCCTGGCCTCCGGCCAAGTCCGACGCAACACCTCGAAGCCGGCCGCGCCGGCACGCTGCATCAACACGAAACCAGGAATACCCAGATCCTCGATGGCATATTTATCCATGGCACGGACCTGCTGGGCCCGGTACAATTTGTCAGGCAAATGGTTGGACACAACCGCCTGTATCATTGGCTCTTCTCCCATTTTGTGGACATTGAGCCATTTTCCCTCACTTTCACCCCGACACCAAATGCCCATGGACACCTCCGATAGTTCAAGCTTGGCCCTGCAAATAAAACATTGGGCGAAACAACTGGGTTTTCAGGCAGTGGGGATCGCGGATACCGACCTCAGGATCGCCGAAGTGGATTTCAACCACTGGATTGGGGAGGGTTACCATGGTGAGATGGATTATATGGCCAGGCATGGAAGCAAACGCACCCGGCCCGGGGAGCTCGTGCCAGGAACGCTCCGAGTGATCTCAGTGCGGATGGATTATCTTCCTGAACCGATGCAAACCATGGAACAAGCCCTGTGCAATCCCCATCTGGCGTATATTTCGCGCTATGCCCTGGGACGAGACTACCACAAGTTGATTCGCAGACGACTGCAACAGCTCGCCAAACGCATCGAAACCAGAGTGGGGCGATTCGGTTATCGGGTGTTTTGCGACAGCGCACCGGTACTGGAGAAACCCCTGGCCCAAAAAGCAGGCCTGGGATGGAGGGGAAAACACACCAATCTGATCGCCTACAAGGAGGGTTCCTGGTTCTTCCTGGGAGAGATCTATACGGATCTTCCCCTGCCCTGCGATTCCCCTCTCACCGCATCCCACTGCGGGAGTTGCCAGGCCTGCATCGAGATCTGTCCTACCGGAGCCATCATCGGCCCATACCAGTTGGACGCCCGCCTCGACCACGGCGCCCTTGATAATAGCGAAGGCCGGCGTCCAGCTTGTATAGGTCAGCGGGGCGACAAGGATATCTCCGGCTTTGAGTTCGCCTATCTGCTCGGCGGACATAAGCACCCTGGCCGTGCCTTCAGTCACGCCGGGAGAGCCGCAGATGCCTATCAGGTCTGCCTGGAGGCCGGGTTTCGGCGCAGGCATCCTACCTACGGCGATCTTGATCAGGGCCGGGTCGCCGCTCTTTATTAACAGCTCGAAGACCTTCTCGACGGGCAGCTTGGTTATGAACATGGGCGGAGTGAGCTTCGTCCATTCTTCCCACTGTGCCCTCCGCCTTTTAACCGTGCTCTCCAGGCTATAGGTCTCCGGGTCGGCGAGGGCTTTGTGTACATCCTCGGGCACCAGGAAGAGCATATCATCGGGCTTTTCTATGGTCCCGACATCCGCCAGCCTCTTTCCAATTTTTAAAAGCACATAGCGGTCAACGGACCAGCAGGTATTGTCCAGGTAGAAGGTATGCTCCTCGTTCCAGACGCCGAATTTTTGAGCACAGCGCATCAGCGCCGCGAACCACTCTCTTTGC
>CAYUPV010000037.1:0-17011 GCA_964445885.1 uncultured Methylococcales bacterium | reverse complement strand
TGGGAACGTTTGTATGGGGAACTGTAGAACGATTTACCGCCGAAAGAGCGTCCCCCACCAAAGCGTTTGGCTTCGACATCGGAATTGGCTGCCAGCATGAGCATGGCTGCCATCAACAACATGAAGGGAGTCAATTTGAATTTAGGCATGGGTTCTCCGGTCAATTTCCTAGGGTGAATTTTGGACTATTCAAAAAAGATGACGTTCATCGGTCACGTTGCCACATTCCCCTGCGCCCCCCGGATTTCTCCAATAAACGGATGCTATGCATGGTCATGCCACGATCCACGCTTTTGCACATGTCGTAAATGGTCAGCAGGGCGATCTGAACTGCAGTCAACGCCTCCATTTCTACGCCTGTCGGGGCGTTGGTTTCAGCCACGGCCTGGCAGAGGACGCGATTGTGCTCGGCTTGAGGAATCAAATCCACTTCAACGCTGGTCAAGGCAATGGGGTGACAGAGCGGGATCAAGTCCGCTGTTTTTTTGCTGGCCATGATGCCAGCGATCCTGGCGATTGCCAAAACGTCTCCTTTTTTGGTTTCCCCCTGGCTGATCAGTTCCATAGTATGGGGCTGCAATTCGATATACCCTTCGGCGACTGCGCGCCGTTTGGTGGCGGGTTTGTCACCCACATCCACCATGTGGGCCTGTCCCCGGGCATTGAAATGGGTCAGTTCAGTCATGGTCCGTCCTGTGCTTAAATGGTGGTGGTTATCTCAAGGACAGTTTGGAAAATCGAGCTGTCCGTTCTGCCAAAAACCATCAAATGAGAGAAAGGTGAAAAGCGATGGCAATCCGGGTGCGCATGTTTGCCAGTTTACAGGAAAATTGGCGGATAGATCAGGTGGAGATCGAACCCTTGGGGATAGAAACCGTAGCCGATGTATGGCGGACCCTCACGGGTGAAGCCCTGCCTTCCCAGGTATTGGCGGCGGTGAACATGGACTATGCCCGTTCCGATACCCCTGTCAGTGATGAAGACGAAGTGGCTTTCTTCCCACCAGTGACAGGGGGATGAGGATGCAGGTTGTTCTTTTGCCGCAACCTTTCGATCCCTGGCTGGCGTTGCAGGAGTTTCAACAAACCCTTCAGGCGGGAAGTTTCGGTGCGACCGCTGTGTTTGTCGGGACCATGCGAGATTTCAATGAAGGAGAAATGATCGAAACCCTGTTTCTCGAACATTATCCGGACATGACTGAGCGTGAGCTTGGCAAGATACTGGAGGAAGCTCACAATCGCTGGGATATTCTGGATGTCCTGGTCGAGCACCGCGTGGGTGAGATTCGACCAGGTGAACCGATCGTACTGGTGGCGGTATGGACCGCTCACCGGAGGCCGGCATTCGAGGCCTGTCGTTGGATTATGGAGGCACTCAAGAGTCGCGCACCTTTCTGGAAGAAGGAAAAAGGGCCGGCGGGGGAACGCTGGCTGGAGAAGAACACGCCTGGATAAGTACACCCCTCAGTGAGAGACTTGATGGTCATCGAACTGGTCACGCCTTCCGCCGATGTGACCAGTCGATTGAACCTGTCTGCTAAAAATTGGGTTTGTCCTGGGCCCGGTTGTAGCGCTCGATACCGGAAGCGATTTCCTGTTTGGCCTCTTCAGTACCCAGCCAGTTTTCCACCTTGACCCATTTGCCGGGTTCGAGATCCTTGTAATGCTCGAAGAAATGAGCAATCTGGGCGAGCTGAGCCTCGGGAATGTCACGAAAGGAATCGACGTTGCGGTACAAGGGTGTCAGTTTATCCATGGGAACCGCAAGCACCTTGGCATCGATGCCCGCTTCGTCGGTCATCTGCAGCATGCCGATGGGACGGCAGCGTACCACTGAACCTGATATCAACTTCCACGGAGCGATCACCAGCACATCCACTGGATCACCATCTTCAGACAAGGTGTGGGGAACATAGCCATAGTTACAAGGGTACTGCATGGCCGTTCCCATGAAACGATCCACGAACAAGGCACCGGTTTCCTTGTCCACCTCATATTTGACCGGATCGCTATAGGCTGGAATTTCTATGATCACGTTGATATCGTGAGGAACTCTGGTCCCAGAGGAAACCCGCATCAATGCCACTGTTTCCACTCCTGCAAATTTTATAAAGCGTTCAATTATGAATTACCTTGGCCCATTGCGCAAAATGAAAGCGGTTCTGGAGGACACCGGGAATGTCATTTACCAGTTGCCACTCGGAGAGGATCTGACCGTGCCGGTTCAACTCTTCCTGGGGAAACAGCTGAGGCTGGCCTATCAGGGAGAGATCCACTGTATTCACTGCGACCGCAAGACCAGCAAGAGCTTCAACCAGGGTTACTGCTTTCCCTGTCTGCGACGATTGGCCTGTTGTGACACTTGCATCGTCAAGCCGGAGCTGTGTCATTATGATCAAGGCACCTGCCGGGAACCCGAATGGGGCCGAGACAATTGTATGCAACCTCATATCGTCTATCTTGCCAACTCTTCCGGACTGAAGGTGGGGATCACCCGCAAGCGCCAGATTCCCACGCGCTGGATCGACCAGGGGGCGACCCAGGCTCTTGCCATCCTTGAAGTGCCTTCCCGACACGTCTCTGGCATGGTGGAAATGATCCTGAAGTCCCATGTCAGCGACCGGACCCAATGGCAGAGAATGCTCAAAGGGGAAGCTGAGGCGGTCGATCTGCAGGCGGAAAGGGATCGCCTGCTTGGCCTGTGCCGGGATGAGATTGAGCACCTACTGCTGGAGTTGGGGCCAGACTCGATACAGCGGTTGCCCACTGCCCAAGTCACGACCCTCCGCTACCCGGTGTTGGAATACCCGGTCAAGGTCAAATCCTTGAATTTCGACAAGCAGCGGGAAGTGGGGGGGCTGTTGCTGGGCGTCAAAGGGCAATACCTGATCTTTGATACAGGCGTGATCAATATTCGCAAATTTGCCGGCTATGAAGTGGCGCTCGAGGTCTGATCGCTTGTTTGTTCAGCGATTTGGAAGCGTGGGCTTTCGATCCAGTCGCCGGTAACTGATTGCCTCGCTCAGATGCCTGGCAGTCAACAAGTCGCTTGCCGCCAGGTCAGCTATGGTGCGGCCGACTTTGAGAATCCGGTGCAGGGCGCGATGGGACAGGCCGAGCTGATCGATGGCCCGGCCAAGCAACCGTTCGCTGTCTCTGTCCAGCTGGCAGAAGTTCTCGATATCGCCTACGTTCATTTGAGCACTGAGTTTTCCGCAGCGTCTGATGGCGATCTCGCGAGCCTGGATCACGCGGTTGCGCATGCTCTCACTGGAAACCTCCTGCCCCGTATTACCCCCCAACAGCTCGCTGGTGTGGCATTGGACTTCCAGGTGAATGTCGATCCGGTCCAAAAGCGGACCGGAAATGCGGTCGCGGTAACGCTGAATCTGCTGCGGTGAACACAGGCAGCGACCGGACGGATCACCATGATATCCACACGGACAGGGGTTCATGGCGGCGACCAACAGGAATCTGGCGGGAAAGGTGGACTTGTTGGCGGCCCGGGAAATGGTGATCCGGCCTGTTTCCAGGGGTTCACGCAGAACCTCCAACACCTTGCGGTGAAATTCCGGCAACTCATCCAGAAACAGGATTCCCTGGTGGGCGAGGGAGATTTCACCCGGCCGGATCTGGCCGCCGACCCCACCTCCTACCAGTGCCGGTGCCGAAGCCGTGTGATGGGGGGCTCGGTAGGGTGACAGGCGCCATCTTGTCGGATCGAACGGGTGACCGCTGATGGAGGCAATGGCAGCGGTCTCCAGCGCATGCTCCTCACTCAAGGGTGGCAGGATGGTGGGCAGGCGTTCGGCCAGCATGGATTTCCCTGAGCCGGGGGGACCGACCATGATCAGGTTATGATTGCCGGCTGCGGCCACTTCCAGGGCCCGCTTGGCCTGATAGTGGCCACGGACTTCGGCGTAGTCGATGGTGAGTTGGGGGACAGCGGTCAAACATGGCGGTTCAGCAGGAGGGAGGGAGTCACGGCCCTGCAGGTGGGCGCAGACTTCGAGCAAATGACTGGCACCGTACACCGCCAATTTCTCCACCAGCACGGCTTCCTCGGCATTGGTGGCGGTGAGGATCAGGGAACGTCCGGCCTGGTGGCAGTGCAAGGCCGCGGGAAGCGCGCCCCGCAGTGGGCGCAGTTCACCGCTGAGGGAGAGCTCACCAAGGAATTCGTAATCGTCCAATGGCGGGCCGGGGATCTGCCTGGAAGCTGCCAGAATCCCTAAGGCGATGGCCAGATCGAAGCGGCCGCCTTCCTTGGGTAGATCGGCGGGGGCCAGGTTGACGGTGATTCGCCGGGTCGGGAATTCGAAGCCACAATTCACCAGCGCTGCCCGTACCCGGTCCTTGCTTTCCTTGACCGCGGTTTCGGGCAATCCCACGATAGCCAGACTGGGCAGGCCGTTGGCCAGGTGGACCTCGACGCAGACTTCCGGGGCATCCACACCGCTTTGCCCACGGCTGTAGACCCGTGCCAGCGCCATCTTAGGGTTGAAGCTTTTGTTCCAGTTCCCGGATTTGGGATTCCATCTGTTCGAGCTTTTCCCGAGTACGCTTCAACAGGGTTGCCTGGACCTCGAACTCCTCACGACTGACCAGGTTCATCTGGGAGAAGGCACTTTGCAGGATGGCGTGGAAATTCTTTTCCAAATCCTCGCGCAGGTGGTGCAGGCCGGGAGGAATGGCGTCGGAAAGCTTGTGAGCGAGTTCATCGAGAACCTTGGGATCAAACATGGGAGTGACTTCCAATATGAAATCATGATCCCTCAAGCATAGCGGATTCGGTGGCAGTGGCCAAATTGTCTTTTGCCCCGATTTAGGGCATAGTCTGCAATTTCCTGCACTAAATTCGCACATATATCATCCATCGGAATGGTAAAGGAGACATACGATGAAGCTGGTAACTGCAATCATCAAGCCCTTCAAGCTCGATGACGTTCGCGAGGCCTTGTCGGATCTGGGAATTTCCGGCATGACGGTGACCGAGGTCAAAGGGTATGGACGGCAGAAGGGGCACACCGAACTGTATCGGGGTGCGGAATATGTGGTCGATTTTCTGCCCAAGGCCAGGATAGAGGTCGCGGTGGCCGAGGATCTGGTGGAACGGACCATCGAAGCCGTTGCCAGATCGGCCCGTACCGGCAAGATCGGTGACGGTAAAATTTTCGTCTCGCCGCTGGAGGAGGTGGTGCGTATCCGCACCGGTGAAACGGGACCGGAAGCGCTCTGATCACAAGGAGAAGACAAAATGAAAAAGAAAAATTGGTTCGCTCTGGGAGGATGGGGACTTTTCACGCTGCCGTTGTCTTCATCGGCAGCCGAACTGAGTGGAGCGGATACCGCCTGGGTATTGACCTCGACCGCCCTGGTGCTGTTCATGACCCTCCCTGGATTGGCCCTGTTTTACGGAGGGCTGGTGAGGGTCAAAAACGTCTTGTCGATACTGATGCAATGTTTTGCCATTGCCGGTGTGGTTTCGCTGCTCTGGTTGGCAGTTGGCTACAGCTTGGCTTTTACCGATGGGGGATCCGCCCAGGCCTGGATCGGTGGATTCCAGCGGGTGTTCTTGTGGGGCATGGGAACGGATGATTTGACTGGCACCATTCCGGAAGTGGTATTCCTGGCATTCCAGATGACCTTCGCGATCATTACGCCTGCGTTGATTATCGGTGGTTTCGCCGAGAGAATGCGCTTTGCCGCCATGCTCTGGTTCAGCGCCCTGTGGCTGATGCTGGTTTACATTCCGGTCTGTCACTGGGTCTGGGGGGGCGGCTGGCTGGCAGACCTCGGTGTGATGGACTTCGCCGGAGGCATCGTGGTCCACCTGACCTGTGGTGTGGCCGCCTTGGTTTCGGCCCTGGTATTGGGCGCGAGGCGTGGATTTCCCAAGGTGCCCATGCCGCCTCACAACATGACCATGACCGTCACCGGGGCTGGGATGCTTTGGGTTGGTTGGTTCGGTTTCAATGGAGGTAGTGCCCTGGCTGCCAACGGTGTCGCCGGCATGGCACTGTTGGTGACCCACATTGCGGCTTCTGCCGGTGCCTTGACCTGGATGTTCATCGAGTGGGCGCGCTTTGGTAAGCCCAGCGTCTTGGGGGTGGTGACCGGTATGGTGGCGGGACTCGGAACCGTGACTCCGGCATCCGGGTTCATCGGCCCTGCGGGCGCCTTGGGACTTGGGATCGTGGCCGGTGGCGTCTGTTTCACCGCCACCCAGACGATCAAACGGGTGCTGAAGATCGACGATTCCCTGGATGTCTTTCCGGTCCATGGGATTGGAGGCATGCTTGGGTCGTTATTGACCGCGGTATTGGCCTGCAAGTCCTTCGGTGGTTTCGGTCTGGCGGAAGGGACGACCGTGTCCGGGCAACTGGGGGTGCAGGCCATCGCTGTCGTGACCGTTGCCTTATGGTGTGGGGTGGTTACCTTTGCTCTGTTGAAGGGTTTGGATGTGCTGGTCGGGTTGCGGGTCAATCCGGATGTGGAAACGGAAGGACTCGATATCTCCCTGCATGAGGAGAAAGGCTATCACTGGTAATCCTGGCATTTTCACTTTGTCGTGATCCCGCCCAAGGGCGCTTTGGAAGATACCAGGCGCCCTGGTGCGGCAAGGATGCCGACATGGCTGGTCAGAGGACCAAAATATTGGGCTTTGAAAAAAATACCAGGGGCGCGGAGTCTGACCAATCCCCCAATGGAACGCAGTATGGGATCAGGCCACCTGATCGGAAGCCACTTCCTCATCTATGTGTTCCCGGCAAACCTGCTCCAGCTCTTGGGCGGACAGTGGCAGTTGGGTCAGTTTGCAAACATTTCCATCTTCGACGGATTGTTGGTAATGACACGTCTTGCAGACACCGAATGTCTTGAAACCACGGGCGTTCTGCATGCTCTTGAGCAATGTCTCGAGCCCCGTCATCAGCTGGTCCCGCTGGGTTGGGGCCATCCTTGCCAGCCCCTGTTTCAACAGATCGGGGGGCAGGGTGGTGTCGACTATGGATTGTCCCTTGCGGGTAAGAATCAGGTGTATGATCCGCTTGTCATCCGCATCGGGTACTTTCGCAATGTAGCCTTTATTCTCCAGGACGCTTAGGGACTGGGACACCGTTCCTTTGGTCAGGCCAAGATATTCGGTCACTGCAACCGGGATATCGCTGTGCCGATTGCAGATGCTCAGGTAATGTAATATATCGAGTTGGACCGGCTGTAACGGAGGGGAGGCCCTGGTCTGACGTGCTTCAGATCGCAAGAGGTTGCCTAATCGTTCCAAATATCTGTAAATATCACGACTGTTCATGTTGTTGTCCAGAGTTGACAAAAGACTGGGTCATTCGGTACGTTCATCCCTGTGGTTTTGATCGCACGCAATGGAGGGAGACAAATGAAGAAAACCCTAATGATTATAGCAGTATCAATGTTGTTGGGCTACCAGTCCTCTGCTTTTGCCGCCGATTCCGGGGCCGGTAAACAGCTGTCCCAGAGCAAGGGGTGTGTGGGTTGCCATGGTGGCAACGGCATCAGTCCGGCTGGGACGGCCTATCCCAATCTGGCAGGCCAGAAAGCGGTCTACATGGAAACCGCATTGAAGGCTTATCGAGACAAGGCCAGACAAGCGCCGTTGATGAACGGAATGGCCGCAGGCCTCAGCGATGCTGACATCGCCAACCTGGCCGCTTACTATTCCAGTTTGAAACCCTGTCCCTGAAGCTGATATGAACGTGCAGGCTATCCTGCACGTTCGACTGTTCAGGCTTCTTGCCTGCCCACCGCTGCCAGCAGGAAATTGGGCGTGGCAAAGGCCGCCTGGTGGATCTCCAGATTGTAATAACGAGTCTCGAAAGGTTTGCTTTGAATGTCGTGCTCACGGGGGTGTGCCAGCCCCCTTTTGGCGGCAATGGTGCCACTCCACCAGCCCGAAGGATAGACCGGCTGGGGAAAGAACAGGGTACAGACCTCCCTGAATCCAGCTGCTTTCATGGCGCTTCGCATGGGATGAAGAATGTGGGGGTGAAAAAGCGGCGATTCGCTTTGCTGGATCAACAACCCGTCATCGCCAAGACAGCCCAGACAGTCACGATAGAAGTCTTCGGTAAACAGTCCTTCTCCCGGACCCAGGGGATCAGTGCTGTCAACGATGATCACGTCGACACTGTTGTGCGCGGATTCTTTCACCCATTTGATTCCGTCCTTGAACCGCAGTTGGGCCCTGGGGTCATCATTGGCCTGGCAAAGCTCGGGAAAGTACTGCTCTGACAAGCGGGTCACCCGTTCGTCGATTTCGATCTGCACCGCACTTTCCACCTCTGGATGTCTCAATACCTCCTGCAGGCTGCCACAGTCGCCGCCGCCGATGATCCAGACCCGTTTGGGATCGGGGTGACTGTAAAGCACTGGGTGGGTCATCATCTCGTGATAGAGAAAATTGTCACGGGCAGAAAGCATGACGAAGCCGTCGATAACCATCAGGTTGCCGAATCCGATGGTCTGGTAGATCTCGATTTTCTGGAACGGGGTCTGCTCCTCGTGCAACTTGCGTTCGATCCTGAAGGAGAAGGCGCTGTGGTTGTCCTCGTCCACCTCGGTGAACCATTCGTTGGGGTTGAGCATGGATTGGATGTCTCCTGATTGAAAAATGGATAGTCATGAGTTTCCTATATCCGACCGGCTGCTGTAAACCAAGCATTGACCTGCCACTGGCAATGGCGTTTTAATTGGCGGTAAACGATTTGGAGAGCATCAAATGACGGATATCGTTCCCAAGGGCATGAATCGGCGTGGTTTCCTCGGCAAGGTTATTGGACTGGTCAGTGTGGCGGCTGCCGCGGTGATGGTGAAACCGACCGGGGCGCAGGAGAAGCGAGTGGTAACCAACAAGCAGAGGGCGGGTTACCGGGAAACTGAACATGTTCGTCAGTTTTATCGCAACGCCCGCTTCTGAGGAGAAAGGGATATGAAACTGGTCAAACGTCCATTGCCACCCGAAAACATGCCTGGTATCGACCGCCGCACCTTCCTCAAGCGGGGCACCGTGGTTGCGGGCGGTTCGTTGTTGGCCGGTAGCCTTTCATTCAAGATGATGAGGCGGGTCGAGGCCCATGAAGGTCACAGCCACGAGGACGATCTGCGCCAGGTAAGAAGTGTCTGTACCCATTGTTCCGTAGGCTGCGGTGTCATCGCTGAAATCAAGCACGGCGTGTGGATCGGACAGGAACCGGCCTTTGACCATCCGTTCAGTTTGGGCGCCCACTGCGCCAAAGGGGCGTCAGTGCGTGAACACGGTCACGGCGAAAAGCGCCTCAAGTATCCACTGAAAAAGGAAAACGGCCAGTGGCACAGGATACCCTGGGAGCAGGCGATCGAAGAGATCGGAGAAAAACTGCTCTCGATCCGTGAGCGTTCCGGGCCCGATTCGGTGTACTGGCTGGGGTCTTCCAAGCACAGTAACGAACAGTCTTATCTGCTGCGCAAGTTCGCCGCCCTGTGGGGTAGCAACAACGTTGATCATCAGGCCCGCATCTGCCATTCCACCACTGTAGCCGGAGTCGCCAATACCTGGGGCTACGGGGCGATGACCAATTCCTACAATGACATCCACAACAGCAAGTGCATCTTTATCATCGGCGGCAATCCGGCCGAGGCCCACCCGGTGTCGATGCAGCACATTTTCCGCGCCAAGGAACGCGGGGCCCGCCTGATCGTCGTCGATCCCCGGTTCACCCGCACCGCCGCCCACGCCGACCAGTATGTGCGGATGCGCCCCGGGGGCGATATCGCCTTCATCTACGGTATTCTGTGGCATATCTTCAAAAACAAGTGGGAGGACCGGGACTTCATCCAGCATCGGGTCTATGGTATCGAATCGATCCGTGAGGAGGCTGCCAAGTGGCCACCCGGGGAGGTGGAACGGGTCACCGGGATCCCTGAGGCGGAAGTCTCGAAAGTTGCCAGAACCCTGGCCGAGAACCGGCCCGGCACCGTGGTCTGGTGCATGGGCATCACTCAGCATCATCACGGCAACAATCAGACCCGCCTGCTGTGCATTCTGCAACTGGCTCTGGGGAACATGGGTGTGGCCGGGGGCGGTACCAACATCTTCCGCGGCCACGACAATGTCCAGGGAGCCACCGATGTGGGGCCCAATGCCCATACCCTACCGGGCTATTATGGTTTGACGGAAGGCGCCTGGCGGCACTGGACCCGGGTTTGGGACCTGGACTACGACTGGCTCTCCCGCCGCTTCGATGCGGAGGAATACGACGACGGCAGAGGCGGCAGAACCAGGACGATGTTCCAATCGGGTATCCCGGTATCGCGCTGGATCGACGGCGTGCTTGAGGATAAAAAGAACCTGTCCCAGCGCGACAATCTTCGCGCCATGGTGTTCTGGGGGCATGCGCCCAACAGCCAGACCCGGGGGCCGGAGATGAAGAGGGCCTTCGAGCAACTGGAGTTGCTGGTCGTCATCGATCCCTATCCTTCGGTATCGGCGGTGATGCACGAGCGAGGCAACAATACCTATCTGCTGCCGGCCTGTACCCAATTCGAGACCCACGGTTCGGTGACCGCCTCGAACCGCTCTGTGCAGTGGCGCGAGCGAGTAATCCAGCCGTTGTTCGAATCCAAGCCCGATCACGTGATCATGTATTTGTTGGCAAAGCGGCTGGGTTTTGCCGGGGAATTGACCAGGCACATCCAGGTGGAGGGTGACGAGCCTCTGATCGAGGACATCCTGCGCGAGATCAACCGTGGCGTCTGGACTATCGGCTACACCGGCCACAGCCCCGAGCGGCTCAGGCGGCAGCAGCAGAACTGGCATACCTTCGACACCACCACCCTCAAGGCCGAAGGGGGACCTTGCGACGGCGAATACTATGGTCTTCCCTGGCCTTGCTGGGGCACGCCGGAGCTGAAACATCCAGGTACGCCGATTCTCTACGATCTGAGCAAGCCGGTGGCACAAGGCGGATTACCTTTCCGCGCCCGTTTCGGGGTGGAACGGGAAGGCGTCAGCCTGTTGGCCCACGAGTCCTACACCAAGGATTCGGAGATCAAGGATGGCTACCCCGAGTTTTCCGACAGATTGCTGAAACAACTGGGATGGTGGCGGGAGCTCACGCCCGAAGAACAGAAACTGGCCGAGGGCAGGAACTGGAAAACCGATCCTTCCGGGGGAATCCAAAGGGTGGCCATCCATCACGGCTGTGCGCCCTTCGGCAATGCCAAGGCGCGCTGCGTCGTCTGGACCTTTCCTGATCCCGTTCCACTACACCGCGAGCCCATCTATACCAAACGTCGTGATCTGGTGGAAAAGTATCCCACCTATGCCGATCGCAAACGCTTCTATCGACTTCCCACCCGTTATGCTTCCCTGCAGCAGATCGATTTCAGCCGGGATTTCCCTTTGGTGATGACCTCGGGCAGGCTGGTGGAATACGAAGGCGGCGGAGCGGAAACCCGATCCAACCCCTGGTTGGCTGAACTCCAGCAGGACATGTTTATCGAGATCCATCCAGCCGATGCCAACGACGCGGGGGTGCGCCACCGCCAGATGGTCTGGGTGGAAGGGCCGGAAGGCGGGCGCATCAAGGTGATGGCCTTTGTCACCAGGCGGGTGCCGAGGGGGACGGTGTTCATGCCTTTCCATTTCGGCGGCTGGTGGCAGGGTAAGGATCTACTGGACAGATATCCCCAGGGGACGGCCCCCTATGTCCGTGGTGAATCCTGCAATGTGGTGTTTACCTACGGTTATGATTCGGTCACCATGATGCAGGAGACGAAAGTGTCCCTGTGCCGGATCAAGGGGGAGGCCTGAGATGGCACGGATGAAGTTTCTCTGTGACGACGCGCGCTGCATCGAATGCAATGCGTGTGTGACCGCATGCAAGAACGAAAATGAGGTGCCTTGGGGCGTCAACCGCCGAAGGGTGGTGACCCTGAACGACGGTCAGCCCGGGGAAAAATCCGTCTCCGTGGCATGCATGCACTGCACCGATCCACCCTGTGCCGCCGTGTGCCCGGTGGATTGTTTCTACATCACCGAAGACGGAGTGGTGTTGCACGACAAGGATCTGTGCATCGGCTGCGGTTATTGCTTCTATGCCTGTCCCTTTGGCGCTCCCCAGTTTCCCCAGGACGGCGCTTTTGGCGTACGCGGCAAGATGGACAAATGCACTTTCTGTGCCGGGGGACCCGAGGAGGATCATTCCCCAGACGAATTCAAGAAATACGGCCGCAACCGCCTGGCGGAAGGCAAGCTGCCTCTATGCGCCGAGATGTGTTCCACCAAGGCCTTGCTGGCTGGCGACGGTGACATCCTTGCCGATATCTTGCGCCAAAGGGTGGTCCGCCGTGCCGATCGGGATGAGGTACGAACCCAGCCCCAGCCACCGTGGGGCTGGGGACAAGCCTATGGAGACAAGAAATCATGATCCGGTGGCTGTTGATGTTGTGGATTTCCATCACCTTATGGGGGTGTGAGGAACAGACGGTCAACCGGCTGCTGGACGAGAATCCCAACTATGCCGGCAAGCCCGATGAACACGCCATGCCTGCTGCGGAAAGACGAAAACTTCTGCGCGAACGCTTGTTGAAAGTGCAAACAGACCGTTAGGAAAGAGAATGGCTCGGCTACTGAACTGCTCACGTACACAACAGTTCCGGCGCTGGGGACTGGCAGGATTGACCCTGCTGCTATTGCTCGGCCCCCTGCTCTGGGCCGCTGACGTGGAATGGTCCAATCCCCGCGCCGACTGGTGGCGTCTGGTGCGCGATGGAGTGAGTGGTTACAGTGCGGTAGAGGGTCTGGAAACGGGGGAACTGATCCAGGCCTCAGGTGAATTCTGGCGCCAGCTTCGCAACGGTCCGGTCTCCTGGCTCGGGGGGGTGATGCTGGGGGGTATGCTGGGAGCACTGGCTTTGTTTTATCTTGTCAAAGGCCCCATCCGACTCGCCAAATCCCGCACCGGTATGCTGGTGCCGCGCTGGAGCAGGGGAGAGAGACTGTTGCACTGGACCACCGCGTTGCTGTTCATTACCCTGGCTCTGACCGGTCTCAGCATCTTGTATGGCCGCAGGATTCTGATCCCCCTGATGGGACACGAACCTTTCTCTGCCACTTTGATCTGGGTCAAATACCTGCACAATGTGACTGGCCCCTTGTTTTTCGTCTGTCTGGTGATGATGACGTTGCGATGGTTCCGCGACAACCTGTGGCGCAGAATCGACTGGGAATGGTTCAAATCTTTGGGGGGAATGCTCGGTAGAGGGCATCCTCCGGCAGGACGCATGAATGCAGGGGAGAAAGCCTGGTTTTGGCTGTTGATCACTTTTGGAGCAGTGGTGTCGGTGAGCGGGATCGTTTTGGATCTACCGGTCTTCGGGTTGGAAAGGGAATGGATGCAGCTATCTCATCTGCTGCATGTGTCGAGTGCCATCCTTGTCATGGCCGGTGCCCTGGGACACATCTATCTCGGCACCCTCGGTACCGAGGGTGCTTTGGAAGGCATGGTAACGGGCAGTGTGGACCTGAGCTGGGCCAGGCAGCATCATGATGTATGGCTGAAGGAAGCGGGATTAGAGCCAATGAAACCCCCGCTTGAGGAGGTGGAAACCCACCAACAGCGGCCGACCGACTTTTTCCGACCTTCCTCCTAATCGGACTTGCCGTCTGCTCTTGGCAGCCAAAGTATCGGTGCATACCACCACAAAAATCCCACGAAGGCGGCAATCCAGCCAATACCGGCCAGCCGATACCAGATCAACGTGAACTCAGGGACCAGCCAGGGAATGACTGTTCGGAGAATGGCGGCTGCGAACAACGATAAGAACAACGCGGGAACGACCCTGGGTGGTTGATGAATGTTGCGACCCGTATGCCCCAGACTGACCCTGCATATCATCCCCAGAACCGTTCCTCCCAATCCGCCAACCGCAAAAGCGTGAATCGCCAGGCTGGGTTTTCCGGCACTATAGAGAACGAACCCGAGAATCATCCAGCCATAGGCGGTAAATAATACCCATAATAGCGGTCTACGCCAGATGCCTGGCGTATGCCAACCTGCTAGACGGATCATGTGCAGGACTGCAAGGGTCAAGGCCAACCCTCGATTGAGTACAAATCCAGGCAAGAGGATCTCGATGGCTGCGAAGAGCGAGTAAAGCGGCATGATCCAGCGATCCAGCCAGGGATATTGGGTCAGACTGACGGGATCACCCACGCCACGCTCGGTAAAAAATGGAAGAATACGCCTTGCGATGATGAAAATCAGGCCAAGGATGGAGAACAGGCCGATCTGAATCCCCAATCTTTGGCCAGCCCCCCAAAATCCAAGAGATCCTAGAAAAAACAGCAGTTGTCCCAGGACAATCAGGGCGACACAGCTCAATACTCCCCATTGGCGCCACTGACGGACCTGATAGATGGGCCAGGCCACCGCTGCCAGCAATAAGATCAGAAAGGTCAGATCCATCCCTGCAGCCCAGGCTGTGGCGCTACCGGCAAGGGACAACAGCCTGGCCATCAGCCATAAACCGGCCAGTCCGGCAAGCTTCCAGCCAGACAGGGTCTGAATACCGGTCCAGTTTCTCACCGCGGTCAGCAGGAACCCGGCGATGATGGCTGCGGCAAAACCATAGATCATTTCATGGGCGTGCCAAGCCAGGGCAGTCGGAAAGAGCGGTCCGATCCACAAGGCCATGGAGACAGCAGCAAAAGCGGCACCCAACAGAAAGAAAGGACGAAAACCCAGATTGAAAAGTGCGCAGTTCATAGGTTCTTTTGTTTGGCAGGGGGCTGTGTGAGTCCTGTCACATTTTGACATGAAGTCATGGGAACCGGGTCACACATTCGAGCATTGTCATTCAGGAAGTTGTCCGTCCTGCCGTATAGGTTGATCGTCAGCAACAAAATAAGGGGATTGCCGTGCTGCAGGTTGTGGGGTTGTTCCTGTCGCAGTGTTTTTTTCTGAAACTGCCTGAAGACTGGTCCCTGTCGGAAGACGATTTCAAGTGGGCCGCCGTTTTTTATTTTGCCGTCTTCTGGGCCATCCAGACACTTCTCTTCGGTGAGCCTGCCGAAGCGATGATCGCTGCCGCAAGCGAGGTGATTCTGACCCAAATTTTTGTGTTTACGGTGCTTTCCATGACCGGGCGGGGGGAAAGCTTCACTCCCGTCTCTACGTTGCTGATGGGCGCGGTCGGAATCATCGGCATGTTGGCTGTGCCTGTCGTCATTTGGCTTAGGATGTCTGAAGACGGCTTGTTGGTCACCGCATTTTACATTCTGATCGCCTTGGCGTGTTGGGGGCTGCTGGTCCTGGCGAATATATTCCGTCAGGCGCTGTCCAAGACGCCTTCGTTTGGATTCGGGCTGGCTTGCGCCTATGCGGTGGAGACCTATTTAGGCACCCTGATTCTGTTGGTTTTGTAGCCACCCGACTCTCAACTGCACTTCAATTTCCGGCCACAGTCATCTCAGCTAGCCAGAGGGAACCGGTGCGGATGTTACCGCGCCGGTCCACGTCTTTTCCCACAGCAACCAGATTGGCGAACATGTCCTTCAAATTACCTGCAATGGTGATTTCCTCTACGGGATATTGAATTGTTCCGTTTTCCACCCAAAAACCTGCGGCGCCGCGGGAGTAATCTCCAGTGACCAAATTGATGCCGTGCCCCATCAGTTCCGTCACCAACAGCCCGCTTGCCATTTGCTGCAGCAGATCCGAACGATCCAACCGGCCTGGATCGATGATGACATTGTGAACCCCTCCGGCATTGCCGGTGGTCTGCATCCCCAGTTTGCGGGCTGAATAGCTGTCCAGGATATACGATTGCACGGTGCCTTCCCGAATCAGGTCGTGGGGGAAGGTGGCCACGCCTTCATTGTCATAAGGGACGCTACCAATCCTCTTGGGAAGATGGGGTTCTTCGTGGATATGGATGTAATTGGGAAAGATCTTCTGCCCCAGGCTGTCTACCAGGAAACTGGTCTTGCGATACAGGTTTCCGCCCCGTATTCCGGCCAGGAAATGACCAATCAGGCTGGTAGCCACCTCTGCCGCATAGATGACAGGAACCTTGCGGGTGCTCAGGGAACGTGCTCCAAGTCTGGCCAAGGTGCGCTGTGCGGCCATTTGACCGACTGCTTCCGGAGCCTCCAGATCGTTGGGGTCGCGCGCCACCGTATACCAGTAATCGCGTTGCATCTGGTCTTCTCGTTTGCCTACCACGGCACAGCTCAAGCTGTGGCGTGAAGCCGGAAAGCCGTGGAGGAAACCTAGGCTGTTGCCCAGGACCCGGAGGCCCTGGTGGGTATTGACCGTCGCCCCTTCCGAGTTGACGATTTCTGGGTGGTCATCCAGCGCGACCTGCTCACAGCAAGTGGTCAGTTCGATAGCCTGATCGGCGTTTAGCTGCCATGGATGATTCAAGTCGAGATCAGGAACCTCTTTGGCCAGCCTGTCTGCATCGGGCAGGCCGGCATAAGGATCCTCACTGGCATGGCGGGCGATGACGCAGGCCGCCTCCACGGTTTCCCTGAGGGAGGACTCGCTGAGATCGCTGGTACTGGCGGACCCCTTACGGCAGCCAAAATAGACAGTCACTCCCAGGCTTTGGTCGCAATGGTATTCCACCGTTTCCACCTCCCCCATGCGGGAAGTGACCGCTAAGCCAGTATCCAATCCGGCACCTGCCTCGGCACCGGTGGCACCCATTTTCTTTGCCTGTTCCAGAGCCAGGGCGACTTTGTCTTCCAGTTGCTTGAGTTGAGTTTCCTCGGCTTCCACTCAGTTTCTCCTCAGACTATTAGATCAAGGGTCATTTTTCTTCAAACACTGGTCCCACCGACGGTCAGTCCATCCACCCGTAGAGTGGGTTGACCCACCCCCACCGGAACGCTTTGACCATCCTTGCCGCAGGTGCCGACACCGGGATCCAGTGCCAGGTCATTGCCTACCATGCTCACCCGGGTCAACACCTCGGGGCCGTTGCCAATCAAAGTG
>CAYUPV010000036.1:0-17086 GCA_964445885.1 uncultured Methylococcales bacterium | reverse complement strand
GGATAGAGTAATAATCGGCCGGATTTGGGCAATTGGGTGTTAAATTTGGGTTAGGGCTGTCTTGCTTCGGGGTGAATTAGTGATTTCATGGGCGTCCCCAAGGAAACCAAAAACAGGTTTGTAATACAAGGTTGGGTAGAGCGAAGCGAAACCCAACCTACAATCTTTCATCCTCCGGGGTGTTACCTTGGTCTTGTGGCCATGTTCTGGACCTTCGGTCTCATCTCCAAGGACATAATAGGCATCCTGCTTGCCCCCCTGCCACTCCTTTTTGCACCGCCAAGTTTCACGTGTAGGTAATGATGTTCAACGAAGCCACTCGGCTACTAACTTCATGCAATCACGGCGCAACGGGCAGTTCATCTGGTGGCAGAAAAAACGTTGATCACTGCGATAACAGTTGGTTTTTTTCTTCTCGCTGGTTGGTAATGTTTTGGATGATAAAGACATTTTCATAGTCAATCTCCCGCAGCCTGCTTTTATGAAGACTATAGTGCAATGTGGATGCCATTCCTCTTGGTTTGGAAATCAATGGCTTGCGCATAAGTTCGGATGGGGTATTATGTGATTTGCCGTATGGATCGGGTGATAACCCACACTTGGACATTGCTTTAGGAATTGTTTGAAGTAAATCCCGGGTTGAACATAGTCAATGAATAGACAATAATTTTTCTTCCGTGATGGCATCAAATGGTTCATGCGGGAGTTGGTGTTCCCTTGTCCTGGTTGCCTGGGAAAAAAGATTCGCATGCCTCAAGATATTGCGCAATTGACGACGCGCGGTGAAGTTTATAAATAGATTAAGCAGGAAATCCATGTCTGTTCCCATTTCTAGCGCCCGATTAGTCAGAATGGCCCTTGTTATGCTTGCCGGGTATATTCTGGCAGACTGTACTACTATGCTGGCAACGACCAGCATTGAGCCGTATACAAAAAATAAAATTAGCAGGGATTCAGTAGAACATATCGCGGAACAATATTGTATTAAAAAACGATCCGGAATAGATGATGCTCATGAGATTTCGCTTCCTGATTATATTTTTACTACTGATGGATGTTCCAGATGGCCGGATGGTACGTGGGTATCATGCTGTGTTTTACATGATATTCTTTATTGGTGTGGTGGTAGTAACAGTGATCGTAAGCGGGCCGATCAATTTCTCAGCCGATGTGTCAAGCAGAAGGCAGGAGTAATGGGGCCTCTCATGTATATAGGTGTTCGTGTGGGAGGGTCACCATGGCTGCCTACACCATGGCGATGGGGATATGGATGGGAGGATTGGCCAAGAGGGTATGAAAAAAAAGAAACCAAGGCTTCACTTGACGATTTATTTAAGGAATTGAATGCCTATCAGGTTATTGAATCTCATTTTTGAACGATGAGATATGGTTTTCAGCTGATTTATATTGCGCTGGCCCCATGATGATGCATGGATTTGTGTTTTGCATGTGTTCTTGTGGTTAGTTAAACGTTAAAAGGGGTAGGGGATGGGAAGCGATAAGCTTGGTTCGTGGGGCGTTTATCCTGATAATATTCAGTGCTGGATCTATAAGTTTATCATTTTTGGGATAACGATTTTTGTGGTTACCATCATATTTTTACTTGTGGCGGGGTTCTTGGAATCGAAATATAGTAAAGGCTCGTCTGATTCTATAAAAGGAAAACTAAAAATAATTAAAATATCCTTATTGGTGGCTTGGGGCGCGATTCCTCCATTATGGTTTACGGGTGAATATTTTTTTCTTTATCTTCCGTATGGTGAGCATGGTGCCTTTCAGTTTTTTAAATATGGACAAGAAGTGGCATCTAAGCTCTGGGGGGCGGCTTTCGTGCTTATTTCATTTTCGTTGTATAAGCAGAAGTAAAACTCGCATTGGTTGGCTATCGTATACATGCAATGTCTGCCAAAAAGCGCGCTTGATGATGTCGTCATCAATAGCTGGTAGGCTTATGATTGTTGAATCAAATTCTGTGCTGTTTGTTGGACCAAGGAGTCGTCCATGAGTCGGGAGAGGCAAAACCTTCAGGCCCCCATTCACGAGTTGATTGCCGCTCGCTGGAGTACCCGGGCCTTCGACGAACGTCCGGTGGAGGCGGAGAAGCTCGCTTCATGCCTGGAGGCGGCGCGCTGGGCGCCATCGTGTTACAACGATCAGCCTTGGCGATTTGTGCTGGCCGATCTTCATACAGACAATGTTGCCTGGGAGCAGCTGCTCGACTGTCTTTCTCCTGGCAATCAAACCTGGGCGAAGCAAGCGCCAGTCCTGATCCTGGTCTGTGCTTCGGAACGTTTTGCCCACAACGGCAGCCCCAACCGCTGGGGGGAATTTGATACCGGTCAAGCGGCCATGTCTCTTTGCCTGCAGGCTACCTCACTGGGGCTGGCAACCCATCAGATGGGCGGTTTCGACGCGGGGAAAGCGAGAGAGAGTTTCGCCGTTCCCGCCAGCTTCTCCCCGATGAGCGTGATCGCTCTTGGATATCCAGGTGATCCCGAAGTGCTCGATGACACTCTGCGTCAGCGGGAAGCGGCGCCACGCCAGCGACGGCCACTGCACGAAATCGCTTGGGCGGGAAGCTGGGGTCGGCCCTTCGAGCCGTCCCCCAATTTTGGCTGGGAGGCCCGTTACCGTGAGACCCCACCCGAATCGCTGCCTTGGTACCAGCTGGAGCTGGATGCCGACATCGAGGCGACGCTGGACAAGCTCGGCTTTGCCAGGGTCAGGGTGCTCGACCTCGGTACAGGACCCGGCACTCAGGCTGTGGCCCTGGCCAAACGGGGTTTCGAGGTTGTCGCCAGCGATGTCTCCTTCACCGCCTTGAAACAGGCTCATCGACTGGCTGGACAGGAGGGTGTTAAAGTGCATTTCGTGCAGGATGACATCCTTGCTTCCCAGCTGAACGAGACATTCGACCTGATTGTCGACCGAGGTGTCTTTCACGTCTTTCCACCGGAGTCCCACCCACGCTATCTTGCAGCCGTCTCGAGCCTGCTTCGGCCCGGAGGCATCTTGTTGCTCAAGTGCTTCAGCCACCGGGAGACCAGGGAAGAGGGACCGCCGGGACGATACTCACCAAAGGATCTCGAGCGAATCTTCGGTGATAGTTTCGAAATTCTGGAAATACGTGAATCTGTCTTTAAAAGCCGGGGAATCGACCCACCGCCGAAAGCCATATTCTGTGTTCTACGAAAAAAGGAGAAACCCTCGTGAAAGTAAAAATAGTGATCTTACCGATACTCCTGGCTTGCGCTTCTGGTGTCTTCGCCAAGCAGGACAAGGGAATGGATGACTGGATGGAAAGACGCATGAAGCGGCTGGAACAGCGTCTCGAACTCACTCAGGAGCAAAAACCCAAGGTAGAGGCGATTTTGCAGGAACAGCGGGAGAAATTCCGTGCCATTCATCGGCAGACACAGAAGCGGCTCAAGGAAGTATTGACGGCCGAGCAGTGGGAGAGACTCCAGGCGATACATCGCAAGAGAATGGAGCACTGGCGTCGATCGGCCAAGCAGCCGCCCGAATAGCATTCCTGACCAATCAAGGGTGAAAATATAGGGGATGCCACCAATGCTTGGGTGGGGTGGGGTCGGCTATACGAACAGATTATCCGGAGTTTCCCGATTGCGGGCTATCGCTGTGATCTGAATTTGAGCCCTTCGCTGTTGCGGCCGGGCTTTTTTTTTGCTGTTGTGCTGATGGGGGAATTTTTTTGACCTGTGGGTCAATGTCAGCAACTTCCCTATAGATCAGATCGACTAGGTGTTTGAACCATCGGGGGCGGAAAAGCACGACGTAGATCATGATCAGGGTGGTGCCGGGAATCGGGGTAAAGCTGAAAATGACCAACACGCTCAGCACAAGCAGGGTCACCAAGCGCACGATAAATGGACTCATCTTCCCTCTCCTCTGTTTGAGTTTGGCTATAGTCTACCAATCCCTTGGAAGAAAATGGGAGAGGAAGTTTCCAGCAAATTCTTGAGCCAGGTTGGTCGCAAACACCCTCAGAACGTCAGGCGAAAGCCCCCGAAGCCTGCCACCCGGCTGGTGCCGAAGCCGGGCACCTCTTCATATTCCTGGTCCAGGGCGTTGTCGATGCGCCCGAACAATGTCAGATAATCCGTGAGCTGATAGCTTCCAGCCAGATTGACCACGACATAGGGATCCAACTGCCGGCGGATATCGAAGGGGGAGGTTGGCCGGCTTCCCACCATCAGGATATTGATATGGAGATGTCCGTTTTCCACGACCTCCAGATCCGCATCGAAACTGCCCTTGTGCCGGGGACGGCGGGCTAGTTTGTTTTCCTTGTTGTCCTCGGCATTGGTGTAGGTATAGGTTCCGCGGAGGGTTAGGATCTCGAAGGGTTTGAGTTCGAGGACAGACTCGATACCGGCGCTTCTTGCTCTGTTGATGTTTTGGAAGCCACTGCCAAACTGAAAGTCGATCAGGTTGGAGAAATTGTTGTGAAAATAGGAAACGCTGACCAGGATCCTTTCCTCCAGGAAGGACTGATCCACTCCCAGGTCCCAGCCTGTGCTGCTTTCCGGGCCGAGGTTACGGTTGCCGACAGGTCCGAAAGTGGGGGGGGCGAACAATTGAAACAAGCTGGGTGCCTTGAATCCTTTGCCGTAGCTTCCCCGCAACTTAGTGTCGGTTTCAGGAAACAGCACTGCCTGGGTAATCCGCCAGGTCACCTTGTCGCCAAATCGATCCGGGGTATCCAGGCGCACGCCGGCGGTGGTAATAAACCGGTCCAGCATGGTCAGGCGATTCTCGCCATAGAAACCGTTGGTGGTGGCGGATCGGGTATCGATCAGATTCGTGTTCATCCATTCGGTTTCCGTGGTGATCCCGAAGATCAGGGTATCCCAGTCGGTAAGATTGAGGGTGTTCTGCCAGTCCAACTTGAGTTTCTCGCCGCGTAAGTTGCTGTTCTCAACGAACGTGTCGCCGGGTTCAAACTGATCACGGAATTGTCTCTGATTGTGGTTGTAGGAGAGGCGGAGGGTTTGGCGCCAGAACTGATCGAACAGATCCAGGGTGCCCTGGCCACGGACGAACACCTGGTGGGTTTCCTGGGTGAAGTTGGGGTCGTCACTGGGAGCGAAGGAGAAGTCGAAGCCGTCCAGGTCGCTCACGCTGTGATGAAAGCGCACTGCCGCGTCCAGGTCGAAGTTGTCCAGGGCCTGCCAGCCGGCTCGAGCCGAAACGGTGGTATTCTCATATCCGTCGTCCTCGCGGTTGCCAAGCCGGTCATCGGCGGCGGAGAAGCCTTCTGAATTCAGGTGGCTGGCACTGGCGCTCCAGCGCAGACGATCGTAGCTGCCGGAAGTGGTCCCCATCAGCTTCCAGGTGCCGAAGCTGCCACCTTCGGCACTGAAACCAACCGTAGGAGCCTTTCTGCCCTTTTTGGTGATGATATTGATGATCCCACCGATGGCATCCGAGCCATAAAGGGTGCTTTGAGGGCCGCGCAGCACTTCGATACGTTCGATGTTGTCCACGGTCAGATGGGCAAAGTCGAAACTGGCGCCTGGGGTGGAGGGGTCATTGACCTCGATGCCATCGATCAGCACCAGGGTTTGATTGGAATTGGCACCGCGGATGAACACCGAGGTCTGCTTGCCGAGTCCACCGCTTTGAGCGACGTCCAGCCCGGGTACGTTACGCAGTATGTCGGCAACGGTAAACAGTTGTCGGTTTGCAATGTCTGCGGCCGTGATGACGGTGATGCTGCTTCCGGTTTCCCGTTGCGGGACTGGAATACGCGCGGCGGTCACGACCATGGGTTCGAGTTTGGTGACAGGGCCATCAGTTGACCAGGCCACCGCTGGAATGGACAGCAGTGGCACAATGGTACGCAGGAAAGGGTTCATGGTGGCTTGCTCCTCGTCAAGGCGCGCCCTCCGCACGCCCGGGTTCGATCGATCGCAGCAGGTCGTAGGAGTACTGCGTCCTTGGCCGGTGAACGCATGAAGGATGACGGGTAGGGTCCAGACCCGGGGGCCGGGGATTCAGTGACGGATTGCTTGCTCCGCCGCTTCCTTCATGTTGGACCGACATCGCTGATGGGCAGGTCTCCGGGCTCGTGAGTGGCCTTGCAGCCGAACGAACCGCCTTCCCGGGTCACTGGACCCAGTGGCGTCATGGTTCGTCTTGTCTCACCTACCGTTGCGGGGGCAGCGCCGGACTTCGACCGGCTTCCCTTTTCACCCTCTTGAGGAGGGCACCTATCGGCGGGTGGCTATTGTAAACGGTACCAGGAGGATTGCAAGGCAAAAAGGGTCAGGCTGTCTGGCCCTTTGCTTGGGTGAAGGAGAGCAACTGGCGGTCGTGCAGTTGATGCAGGGTGACCAGGGCGGTGATGGCGCCCAACAGAGCCATGGCCATATCGGACTGGGTGTCACAGGCATATCCCTGGGTTCCCAGAAAGGCCTCCGCGGCCTCTCCAGTGGCCACGGCGACTCCCCATTCGATCAGTTCATAAAATGCACTCAGGGCCAGGCAGAAACAAAGGATGAAAAAATTCTGCCAATTCTTGCCGCGGATGATGTGCCTTCTCACAATGATCTCCCGCGCGATCATTGCGGGCACGAAGCCTTGGGCGAAGTGTCCCAGTTTGTCATAGTTGTTGCGCTGGAAAGCAAAGATATCCCTGAGATGGTCGAACAAGGGGACTTCAGCATAGGTGTAATGCCCGCCGATCATCAGGATGATGCTGTGAATCAGAATCAGGGTGTAGACCAATGGCGTCAGTCTGAACCGGTGAAAGGTCAGTGCCAGAACGATAGCGCCTACGAGGGCGGGCAGCACTTCCAGGAACCAGGTGAAGGTATCCTTGGGGTGGATTCCTGACCAGATGAGGGCGATCAGGAAAGTGGTGATCCAGAGCCAGCGAATGGTGATTTCCCTTCAGGTGTTCGTTTCCGCTTGCCAGCCGTCGAAGGTCCTGTTCACCTCGATCTTGCCTTCGCGGCGGACGATTTCCCCCTCGGTGGCGAAAAACCAGGCCTTGCCGGCAGTGGATTCCAGCAGGCACCGTTTGTTGCTGAAGGTGAGAAGATCGCGATCCTTCGATTCCCTTCCGGGGTCCCAGGGTTGGTTCAATTTCAGTTCCCCTGCGAAGTCGGCATACAATGCTTTGATTTCCGAGTGCAGCGATTCATGGGGTTTCTCCACCGGTAGCCCCAGCGTATGGGCCTCACTGCGGTGGATGGTGTAATCATGGCTGCCCGATTCAGAGCAGAGGAAGGACACGATACCTTCGATCTTGTTTTCCTCGATGCCGGAGCCTGCCAGTAACTTGGTAGCGATTCCCTGGACCTGTGCGGCGGAGCGGTAGGCTTCTCCCAGCACCAGAGGATGGATTTTGTCTGCCAGTTGGAGGATGAGATCTTTGATTGCATTGGGATCTTTTTCACCGATCTGGGACAGGGCGAAATCCAGATAGCCTTTGATAGTCTCCGCGTTGATAGGGAGGGTTACTGGTGGTGCGGAATCGCCGCTCGTGGGGTTGAGTGGGCTCTGGACGCTGGAATCGACCGGGCTGAGGGAAGCCTGTTTGGTCATGACGATCCGGTCGGCGCCGATCGAAATGAGGGTACCGGCACTGAGGGCTCTGGCGGGTAGGATGACCTCGAATCGCTTGCAATATTGTCTGATGAGATTGACCAGCGACCAGGCTGTGAGAGTGTCGCCACCGCGGGTATAGAGGATCAGGGAGATACGATTGATGTCACCGAACTCCTCCAGGATTTCGACGAAATAATCATAAACATCATCGTGAATTTTGCTCTTCAGCCCCGGCCTGTCACCTGTGACGTACAGGATCGCCCTGGATCTTCTCCGGTTCTCTATATTTTTCAGTAGACTCAAACGATCGGCGTACAATTTTTTCTCCCCCTTCGTGCATGGGAACAGCGGGGACTGTCCCATGTGAAATGTTCCGCTCCTGGAATTGTACTCAAATTTACCCGCTTCCAGGTGGCTGCTGGGTTTACAAAGACTTAGTTGGATCAAACTACCGTGCAGTGTTCGTCATTTATGCAGAAGTGCCGGGCCGGTGGTCGAGAACTGGTGCCATAGCCAACGTCCTGCCAGGATCAAGGCAGTATAACCGAGGGTGGTGAAGACATAGCGAGGCAGGTAGGTTGCGATCTGGGTGCTGTATTCGGCCGGACCGAGCGTGTCGAAGTAGCCTGAGAGAAGATAAAAACTACTGTTGGAGAGCAGGAAAGCTACCACCGTCACACCCACCAGAATGCCCAGTGTGGCACCGATCCCGATCACTTCGTCCAATTGCCTGCGTCGGCTCCAGCGTCCCCCTGCCCACATCACTGCGTAAGTGGGTATGAGAAACAGATAGGCTGGAGTCACGCACCATCCACTGACTCCACCGAAGTGGATGGCGAGATAATCGATCAGTCCCGCTTCGGTCAGCAGAAGGGGAAGCAGCCAGGGGCCAGGGACGACCAGACCGGCGAGAAAAAACACCGCCAAGGAGGCATCGGGCAGGGTCTGAAAATTTCCAAAGTGATGGAAGCGGGTGGCGGCCATCAGAGCCATGAGCCCCCATGCGGGCCAAGTGAAAATCTTGACAACTTTGTTCCTGAGCATGGCATGTCTCCGCTATGATTTGAGTATTGCTTCATCATATCAAACTGAGCTCAACGGGGAAGAGATGCAACCTTTCAAACAATGGCTGATTGGTTTTATGATGCTGGCCATTTTGCTTGGGGCCGGATTGGAGTCGGCATTCGGTGAAACGGACGTGATTGCGCTCCACCACCGTTTGCCTGAAGAAATCGCCGGGACGATCCGGCCGCTACTCGAGCCAGGTGAGGTGGTGGTTGTGGTGCCCTCAGGGCTGCTTGTCAAGGCATCCCCCTCCCGCATCGATGACATCCGGGCCTTGGTGGGCAAACTGGATCGATCGCTGAAGCAGTTGAAGATCACGGTGCTGCAAAGTGACGAATTGACCCTGGATGAACTGAATGCCGAAGCGAACCTCGCCCTCCAAGTGCCTTCCGACCACCCCGTCAGGGGCCGTGCCCATATATACCGTTCGCGATCGGATCGCACGACAGGATCCCGCCAGTACCTGCTCACCCTGGAGGGGCAACCTGCCTATATTCTCATCGGTCAGGAAAGGCCGGTACCAGTGATCGCCATCTACGGCTACCCACCGGCCGTCGTCGGTGGGATCGACTACCAACCGGTGACCACCGGCTTCAAAGTGATTCCCAGGATGGCCGGTTGCCGGGTGCGGCTGAACATATCACCCTGGTCCCGGCGGTTGAGCAAAGAGGGCAACGGCAGCATCGACATTCAGTCGGCTGGCAGTACTGTGGAAGTGGAAGCGGGTCGCTGGATCGAGCTGGGGGCTGCCTCCAGCGATCTTGATGAAACCCGGGGGAAACCGCTGGGTTACGGGTATACTACCGAACGCCGCCATTCCCGAATTTTTATCAAGGTGGAAGTGTCCGACGGGTGTTAATCTGCACCTTTCCGTATCAAGGCGTCTCGATGCAGCGCCAGCCATTGCAGGCCGATGATGGGAATGCCTGAATTGATCTCCCCGCTTTCCACCTTGGCGTAGGCTTGGGTAAAGGGTAGGACATGCACCCGGATGTCTTCGTCTTCCTCATCCAGGCCATGGATTCCACCTGCCTTGCTGGCATCGACCCGGGCGTAGAACAGGGTGATCTTTTCCGACGAACCGCCGGGGCTGGTGTAAAACTCGGTGATACGTTGCAGGGTTTGGATGTCGCAACCGGCCTCTTCCCGGGTCTCCCGGTGGGCGACCTGTTCAGGGGTTTCCCCAGGCTCAATGGCGCCGGCGACGATTTCGAGCATCCACTTGGGGTCGTCGTTCTTCAGCGGTCCGACCCGGAACTGTTCGATCAGCACCACCTGGTCGGTGACGGGATCGTAGGGAATCACTGCAACGCAGTTGCCACGCTGGAACAGTTCGCGGATCAGGAGCTTGCTCCAGCCGCCCTGGAACAGGGTATGCCTCAGCTTGATCCGGATCAGGTCAAAAAAACCGTGATAGGCGACTGCTTCCCCGAGAATCTGGTAACGACGGTCGTTCTGTCTCATGTCTTCATCCTGGCGCGGGTATGACTACTTCCCAACAGGCGCCACCCCAGCGACTCTGGTGGTAATTCAGGGATCCTCCGTGAAGACGCGCCAGTTCATGGACGACAGCCAGGCCGATTCCATGCCCCTGGGTGGACTGATCGGCGCGGATGCCACGTTTGAGCACTTGTTTCCGGTGGGCTTCAGCTATGCCGGGACCATCGTCCTCGATTCGCAGGCGCAGGTCCGAATGGCGTCGTCCGGGCTGGTGGATAGGGGTCACGGTCACTTTTATCTTATGAGCGCACCACTTGTAAGCATTGTCCATCAGGTTTCCGGCGATTTCATAGAGATCGCCCTCCTCGAGGAAACATTTGGCGTCCTGGTCGCCTTCGATGCTGCAGCTGACACCCTTGACGGCATGTACCTTGTCCAGGCTGCTCCGGATGCGTTCCAGTATGGGCAGGATGGCGATGGGGGTCAGGCTGCCGTGGCTTCCCTGGGCAGCGGCTTTTTGTAACTGGTAGTCCACCAGGCGCTGCATGCGTTCCACCTGTTCACTGAGCGTGCTTTCCACGTTTGCAGGAAGCGAACCTTGCTGGTCCAATCCCCTAAGTACCGCCAAAGGGGTCTTGAGGCTGTGGGCCAGATCGGCAAGCGTGTTGCGATAGCGTTCCAGGTGGGCGCGTTCGCTGTCGAGCAGGGTATTGAGATTGGTGGCCAGTCCTCCCAGTTCACGGGGGTAGGGTCCTTCCAGCCGCCTTTTTCGACCTGCCTCGATGGTTTCCAGCTCGCTTGCGATGGTGCGTAGAGGTTTGAGGCTCCAGTGCAGAACCAGTACCTGGGCAATGAGCAGCAGCAAGCCAGCACCACCCAGCCATGACCAAAGTGTTTGGCGGAAATCTGCGATCTGACGCGAGAGCGAGGCGGCATCCTCGGCCACTGCCAGTACCAGAGGAACCGGATGTCCACGTTCGGTTTCCCAAGTGACCCCGTAATAAAGGATCCACAGTGCTTGTTTTTCCTGCTGGAACAGAAACCGACGCTTACCGCTTTCCAGGGCCACGTAAGGGATGTTCACACCCAGGGCCGATTTTGAACGCCACAATGGCTGGCCCTGCATGAAGACGTAACCGTAGAGGCCCGAGCCTGGGGTGGAAAAACGGCTGTCCAGCAGATGATCGGCCATATGTACCTGGCCATAGGGATCGATATCGAAGGTGGCCAGCAAAGCATAAATATGGGCCTGGAGGCGTTCCTGCATGGCCTTGTGGGCGGCATCGCGGAAGGCTTTTTCCAGAGCGAGGCCGGTGAATCCCAGGAACGCGAGTAACACGATGGCGGCGGCAAGACCCAGGCGGAGACTAAGGGACCCTTTGGTCATGCGGTTGCAGCAATCGCCCAGCGATAACCGCGACCGCGCAGCGTTTCAATGGGTTTGAGTGTGCCTTCGGGATCGAGTTTCCTGCGCAGGCGGCCGATGAAAACTTCGAGCACATTGCTGTCGCGCTCGAAATCCTGATCGTACAGATGTTCGGTCAGTTCGGTCTTGGATACCACTTTTCCCGGATGCAGCATCAGGTATTCGAGTACCTTGTACTCGTAGGCGGTCAGTTCCATGGGTTGATCATTGAGGAGAACCGTTTGCCCGGTGGTGTCCAGAGTGACCGGGCCGAAGCGGATGACCGGGTGAGCCTTTCCCGCGGCCCGCCGGATCAGCGCATTGACACGGGCCCACAGTTCCTCGTAGTGGAAGGGTTTGACCAGGTAGTCGTCGGCACCGGCTTCCAGCCCTTCCACTTTCTCCTGCCAGCGGCCCCGGGCGGTGAGGATGAGAATGGGGAAGGCCTTGCCCTCGTCGCGCAAGCGCCGGATCAGTTCCAGGCCGGAGAAATCCGGCAGACCCAGATCGATGACCGCTACATCGGCGGGATACTCATTACCAAAATAGAGCCCCTCCTCGGCAGTGGTGGCGGAGTCGACGGCAAATCCCTTGTGGGTGAAGAAATCCCGCAGTTGTCGACACAGGGAAGATTCATCCTCGACGATCAGAACCCGCATGCAGAGTACCTTCTAGATTGATCGTTTCCACCTTACCAAAATTGTCCGGGAGATGCAGCTATACCAAGTGTTTCCCGTGAGCTATCCTGTTTAAACAACCCCTGTGACAGCGAGGAGAGCCCCATGCTCGAACCAGGCGAACGACGTCAGTTCATTCGGATGCAGACTCAGTGTAAAATGACCTATCGTTTCCCCCACTCCACCGAGATGTTCACGGCAACGTGTCATAATCTCAGCGGTGCCGGGGTGATGTTCACCACCGACCGCCCCATTGAGCCCGGCAGGGCACTGGAAATCAGGATCAGCCCGGCAAACAATGTGACACCCCCGCTGGAGGCGCTGGTAGAGGTGTTACGCGTCGAGGACAACGACGGGGAATACGAGATTGCAGCAGAGATCAAAGGTATCAAGATTTGATTATAGAGTGACCCGTGGGAAAATTCTCCATCACCAAAGAAGTCCGGTTTTGTTACGGCCACCGTTTGATGAATCATCCGGGCAAGTGCCGGCATCTGCATGGGCACAGTGTCAAGGCGGCGGTCACCATCACCTCCGAGCGGCTGGACGAACAGGACATGGTGTGCGACTTCACCGAGCTGAAAACAGTCGTGGCAGACTACGTCAAGGAAATCCTGGACCACAATCTGCTGCTGCACGAAAATGACCCCTTGGTGCCACTGCTGAGGGATGCCCGGGAACGCTTCATGACCTTACCCGAGCATCCGACTGCCGAGGTGCTTGCCAGATTGATCTACCAGAACATCCAGTCCCAGGGTTACCCAGTCGAGGAGGTGATACTGTGGGAGACCGATTCCAGCTACGCCCGGTACCGGGAGTGATACTATGCCATGCCAACCCTGAAACTCATCCATCCTTTCCGTACCCTCCAGGACACCTGTGAGTCCAACTACCGCAAACTGTTGCGCCTGATCCCTCATCTGTCCTGTCTGGAGGAGCGGGCGGTGGCTTATCTGGGTGGAAAACCGGCCCTGCACCTCAGATTGTTGGAAAAAGCTCCCTACACCATGACCCTGGAATTGAGCTATTGCTTCGAGCATGGACCCCAGCCTCTGTTCGAACCCGCATTGAAGCTCCGAATCTATCTCGATGCCGAAATGGCGGAAGTGATCGAGGACAGTGAAAGGCCGCCGCTTAGGATTGGCAAGTCAGTCGACCGCCAGGTGCTCGAGCACAAATGGAAGCTGAACTACTTCCTCGACAAATGGCTGGATCACTGCCTGCAACACGGTTATCGCTTCACCGTGGTGGACGATCGGCCGGAAGTGGCGGGAGTGGATGCGTAAGCGCGGTCGCCGGAGTTCTATTCCACCTGCCTGGCCCGGACGCCGCGCCGGGTCTTGGCAAGCCAGCGGTAGATATTCTGAGGTCGCTTGAACAGCGCCCGGACCTCGTCTTCCACCACGTGATACCCGAAGAACCTGCTGGCGATCTGATAGTTGTGTTCCACTGGAAAGTGGGTTTGGCATGGTTTGCATACCTGATTGGCTTTGCTTTAATCTGATTCTGATTATGCTGGTTTGATTTGGTGATCATACGATCATAGGCTTTGGGAAGCTCGGCTCATTCGGTTCGAAAACCTGAAATTGGGGAACACAATGAAAAGAAGACGATTCATCCACCAACTGGGAATGGGGTCGATAGCGACAGGGGCTGCCATGGCGGTCCCATCGGTGGCGATGGCAAAGAAGAAATTCCGCTGGAAGATGGTCACCGCCTGGCCGAAGAATTTTCCGGGTCTGGGCACTTCGGCCAACCGCCTGGCACAGCGGATCACCGAGATGAGCGATGGACGTATCCACGTCAAGGTCTATGGCGCCAAGGAGCTGGTGCCGGCTTTCGAGGCTTTCGATGCAGTGTCACGTGGCACTGCACAGATGGGGCATGCCGGCCCTTACTACTGGAAGGGCAAGGGGGAGGTCTTCCAGTTCTTTTCCGCCGTTCCCTTCGGGCTGACCGCCCAGGAAGTCAATGCCTGGTTGTATTACGGGGGCGGGATGGAACTTTGGCGTGAGCTGTATGCCCGATTCGATCTGATTCCCACGGCGGCAGGCAACACCGGGGCTCAAATGGCAGGGTGGTTCCGCAAGGAGATCAGTTCATTGGAGGATCTGAATGGTCTGAAGATGCGGATTCCCGGCTTGGGAGGCGAGGTTCTTAAACGTGCCGGTGGAACGCCGGTCAACATCCCCGGCGGAGAACTGTTCACTGCACTTCAGTCAGGCGCCATCGATGCGACCGAATGGGTTGGACCTTACAACGATCTGGCATTCGGTCTGTACAAGGCGGCGAAGAACTACTATTACCCAGGCTGGCATGAACCGGGCTCAGTGATCGAATGCTTCCTCAACAAACCTGCTTTCGAATCACTGCCCAAGGATCTGCAGCACATCGTTCTGGCCGCCTGTCAGGCGGCCAATCTGGACATGATCTCGGAACTCACGGCGCGCAACCAACAGGCCCTGGAAACCCTGGTCAGGGATCACGGAGTAAAGGTCAAACCACTGCCGGACGACGTATTGAAGAGACTCAAGAGCCTGTCGGTGGAAGTGGTGGAAGAGATCGCCGCCAAGGATCCTTTTGCCCGCAAAGTCTATGATTCCTTCAGCCAGTTCCGCAAGCAGGTCTCGGCCTGGTCCGGGATTGCCGAGCAAGCCTTTATGCGGGCTCGTTCACTCTAGGCGGGTTGGCCCCGGAAGGAGGTTCGTTTTGGCGAAGGCTCAGAGCAAGACTATAGTTGTTGACACAGGTGGCTTGTGAACGGAAAATTTTCCCTCAATCCCCCATTTTGCCAAGGGGGATTGGTAAATCGCCTTTCAGGACTGTTTCACGGCTGCCAGGGTTTTTTCCAGAGCGGCCTTCTTTTCCTTCAGTTTCTCGCGATATTCTTGTGAATCGGTGTCGGCGATTTCGTAGCGTAGGTCGGACAGATAGCTTTCCAGGGCTTCGATGAGCAGATTTTTTTCGGTATCGTTCAGATCGAGCTGGATCATGGCAGACTCCTTGTTGATTTTGTGTTCTTTTTACCCTGACTTACGAGAGGCGTCAACAGGGTGACTTCATACAAGCTGGATGCAGTGATCATCGAAACCGCCCCACAGCCTGATACCTGTATCGTCTGGCTGCATGGTCTGGGTGCCGATGGCCACGATTTCGAGCCCATGGCGGCAGAGTTGCAACTGCCGGGCGCAATCCGCTATATCTTCCCCCATGCCCCCATCAGGCCGGTCACCATCAATGGTGGCATGAGTATGCGAGCCTGGTACGACATCGCCGCTCCCGATCTTCGCTTACAGGTGGATCGGGTGGGAATCCAGCATTCCAGAAAGCTTGTCGATGCCCTCATTGATGAACAGATCACAGCGGGTATTGCGCCTGAAAGAATCGTGTTGGCAGGATTTTCCCAGGGGGGTGTCATTGCGCTGGAGTGTGGGGTAAGGCATCGTCCGCCCATGGCCGGGATCATCGCCTTGTCCTCTTATGTTGCTCTGGCGGACGAATTTCCGGTTGCAGCCCCCGAATCCCCACCGATACTGATGATGCATGGCAGTCTGGATTCCATCATCCCCGTCGCTGTGGCAGAGCAAAGCTATCGATTGTTGCTGGATCTGGAATACCGGGTGGAATGGCACGTGTTTCAGATGCCCCATGGAGTATGTGCCGAAGAGATCACGATCATTCGTCACTGGTTGATGGACATATTAGATTACTGATTGAGCCGTTGCTCCAGCTTGTGTTTGTATTTCAGCAGCAGGGCTGTGTGTACCATGGTGGGTGAAGAGAGCCCGAGTACGTTGGGTGGAACGTCGATGTCGCTCACATACAGGGGATACCCGGCTTTACCCTGGCGTAATTGGCGGATGTAGGATGCTGCTTTGGAGAATACCTCTTCGTCCAGTTCGGTGGAGCTGAATTCGCGCCCATTGCAGACGAGGGTATAGCTGTAGGTCGTGCCTGGATCGTCTTCGGCGTAGATCCTTACATCGATCGCTGTCTCCGGTTCGGGTGCTGAATCCAGTTTGTGTATCTTCCAGCCGCTCCCCTCCTTTTCGAGTCGATACAGTTCCCAGGTGTGGTTGCCAGCATAGCGGCGGTCAAGTGCTTCGAAAAGGCCGATATAGCGCTGGATCACGGATTGGAAGGGTGAGTCCGGGTGTGACTGGTGAAAAAGGGCACCGCGTTCGTCCAGTACAAAGATTTCCATGCCTTGTTTCAGGGGATGGATGAAAAGCTGTATCTTCCCGGCCAGGTTGTGTTTATACAGCAGAGTGAGGGGGGAATGATCCAGTGTGTGGCGGTCGAAGACCACTTTGCCAAAACCCGTTGGCGATTGTCCCAGGCTGTCCACCAATGCTTTTTCATCCCCGACTTCCCACCAACCCAGAGCCCCGTTTATACGCTGAAACAGGTAATAGGAATTGCCGGCACCCAGTACGAAACGGACGTCGTCATAATCACTGAAAGCCTTCGCCAGGGCCTGGTAGAGTTCAGCGATTCTCATCGCAATGGTGCGTGAAGCAAAGCAATGGGCCTGGAGTGGCAAGGCCGGGCCAGCCTGGTCATACAGAAGACAAAGACAATCGAACAAGCCCTCCAGGCCATCATACTGTTTTATGTGGAGTTCTCCCCAGCTGTTGAAGACCAGGGCTTCCAGATGCCGGATGAGTACATGACGATCGGCGCCATAAGCCAGAGGATCGAAACGCTCGCTGGTGATTTCATAGTGTCCACGTTGTGGGCGGGTAGGCGTTGCGATATTGGGAAATAGAGCGACGCGCAAAATTTTTGCCCGGGATCGATACACTTCCATCCGGGGTTTCGAATGGGTTGCCAGAAAATGCCGGATCGCCTGGGAGAGAAATCTCAACTCAGCCGAGTACAAGGCCGTTCCATTGGCTTCCACGTTCCAATGGGTGTACAGGTC
>CAYUPV010000035.1:0-17128 GCA_964445885.1 uncultured Methylococcales bacterium | reverse complement strand
CCATGACAATAAGGATAGCCGAAGTGGAGACCCACTTTGGGAGCGTGATTCAATTCATCCGGAGGCAGGTCATCACCCAGCCAGTCACGCCCGTTATCGGTGAACCACAAAGTACGAGTCTTTGGGTGCCAATCGAAACCGACACTATTACGCACCCCATGGGCAACTATCTCAAATCCACTGCCATCGGTATTTAGACGCACCAGGGTGGCATAAATTTCCTTCTCCGGATCGCAAATATTGCAAGGTGCGCCGACATTGGTGTAGAGCTTGCCATCCGGCCCGACCCGCAGGTATTTCCAGCCGTGCCAAAGATCACTGGGTAAGGCATCGAAGACGACCTCGGGTTTCGGCGGATCTGTCAAATGGCCGCCGATATTGCGAAAACGCAGAATCCTCGAGACTTCGGCAACATAGAGGTCGCCCTTGTGAAACGCCACCCCATTGGGCATGGTCAGGCCCTTGGCCAGGGTAAATTTTTCCTCCGCCCTGCCATCACCGTCACGGTCACGAAGGGCATAGACCCTTCCCGCCTTCATGCTACCGACGTAGACGGTTCCATCGTCGCCCAATGACATCGAGCGGGCATTTCGTACATCATGGGCAAAAACCCCGATCTCGAAGCCGGGCGGTAATTGGATCAGCTTGGACACCGGATCGGTCAATGCCCATCCCAGAGGCATCCAGATCAATCCGGATAAAAACATCAACCATTGAAACCTCATGTCCCCTCCTGCCAATTGGCCATAGTTTCCTCTGCTACCCTAAATACGAGCCAGCCAAAGATTGCCGATTCGACGGCCTTGTCAGTCCAATGGAGTGGGTGAATGTGTCAACAAGCCCACTCACGGCCACTCTGGATTCATCCACGTTAACGTAGTGTACACACTCAGACCCGTAGCAGCTATTCACACTATTCCGGATTTTAACCGTCCTGACCTTGGGGGCCGCACTTGAATTTCAGTCCTCGCATCGATACGCATGCTACCGCCTTCTTCGGGCTGATACTTTTGTTTTGCCTCAGCTTCCCCGCCAACGCCCTGGAATATCAACTGGGACAGGGGCTGCAGTTGGGACCTGTCAACGTGGGGGGCTATATCAACCTGATCGGGAAAGGACCGCGAAGGGGCGATGCCGAACTGGAACTGGACGACCTCAGCCTGTTTCTGTCCGGACGTTTCCACCGTTGGCTGCAACCCTTCGTCGAAGTCGAGTATACGGGACAGACCTTGTGGAAGGAAAATCACGGGGCATTTTCACCCGACGATGGCAAATGGGTGCTGGAACGCGCGTACAACGACCTGTCCGTCACACCTGACTGGCGACTCCGCCTGGGCAAGATGCTGTCACCAGTCGGCCAATGGAACCTGATCCACGCCGCCCCGTTGGTCTTGACGACAGTCCGTCCCCTGACCACCTTCAGGAATTTTTCCGTCTTCGCCAGCGGCATCGCTTTTCTCAGCGCTTCCAATGACACCTTTTTTCTGTACTACCAACCCTGGGGTGAGTTGGCACCCTTACCAAAAAGATTCGCTCCCAGGCGCTATCGCCAAGTGCTTGGGGGCAGGTTCGTCTTCGGTGACACACTCGATCATTGGCTGTGGGCTTCGATCCAGGCAGCAAAACTCAATTCCCGGCGCCATTGGCAGACACTGTTCAGTCTCGATGGGGGATTCAAATGGAAGCTACTGACAGTAGAAGCCCAGACCACCTATAACCATCTTTATAATGAAAACTCCGGACTTCAGCACACCAACGAATGGGGAGGCTATCTCCAGACCAGCCTGGCTGTTCATACTTATTGGTCATTCATCGTACGGGCAGAAGGGTTCCGCGACCGGAACAACCGTGGCATTCACACCAACCAACTTCTTGGCGTGGTTTTCCACCCTCATCCGGCGATCAAATGGAAGCTAGAATATTTGTGGACGCAAGGACCCGGCCTGGGTCTTGATGAAGGAGTCTTTGGCTCGATAGCGGTGCTATTTTGATGAGACGAATCATCCGTATCGCTTTGCTCCTTATCGTATTTCGTCCGGGCTGGGCTGAAACCCTGCTGGTCATCGTTCACCCCGAGGTTGCCATCGACCATATGGAAAGCCAACAACTCAAAGACATCTATCTTCTCAAGCGGAGCGCCTGGTCCGACGGCACACCGATCATTCCCATTAATCTATCCGCTTCATCCCCACTACGCTACGCTTTCTTTAATCAGGTTTTGGAAATCGATATGCAGACTGCTGCCAGAGTTTGGCTACAAATGCACTTTCGAGGACGACAACCCCCCCATGTCGTCTCCTCACCAGAAGCTGCCGTCATTTTTGTCAGCCGGATTCGAGGAGCCATCGCCTATGTTCCAGCAAACGTTGACACCAAAAAGGTCAAGGTCATCGCCCGTTTTACGATCGAGGACAGCCAATGAACCTCAGCCTGCGTAAACGCATGTTAGCCGCTTTGTGTGGGATCTTTTTACTCACGGCAGGTTGTTTGATCGCGGTCGTCTTCACCTATTTAGGTGTTTACCTGCAGCACGACGCACAACAGCAAATTCGTGACATAGGAAATTCGAAAGCTGAGCGACTGGAAGGCTTCTTCTATGATACCAAGGTCAACCTTGAAGCCTGGACGAGATTGCAGGTCATGGAAGATATCGTAGTGGGGGATATGGACCAGCGAATCGCCCGCTCCCTGAACAGCCTGAAGCGGAATTACGGCTTGCCTGGACATCTTTACGTCTTCGACTCCAGCCACCGATTGATCAGCACCAGTCTCAAACATCCTCCCAGGCCAGCAATGCCGGAACGTTGGAAAAAACCGCCCCATACTGTAGCGGGATGGTTTGTCGACAAGCATACCGACCCTTTCACGCAGACGAAAATCATCGCATTCTGTCACGACCTGGAAGCCTCCTTCGGTAACGGCGGCAGCCGGATGCTCGGTACCATCGTTCTGACCTATCCCTGGCCCTATATAGACAATATCCTCCAGAGTTCAGAAGGCACTTTTCATATTCTGATCGATCGTCGAGGGCAGCCGATCTTTCACGATCCACTGTTTTCCACCCCTCGTCTGCTGGAAAACCTCCGCCTGCTTCAGAACACCGGGCTGACAGTAGGCATCAAAAAGTTCCAGGTCACCTATCGCAAAATACTGATCCCTTACTCTTCCATTCTTGACCACTGGACGTTGTACACCCTCATCGATCATCAGGTCATCGAAGCCCCTCAAAGGGAGCTGCTGGCCCGCCTCTTGGGCGCCTCCATACTGCTACTCATCCCCATTGGTTTCACTATCCTGACTTTTAGCAAGTTAATGGTGCATCCTTTGCGGCACTTGACTCAAACCATCACCGAAATCGCCACGACTCAGGATCTTGCCCGGCGCGCACCCGTCTCCTCCAACGACGAAATCGGCCAACTAGCCAGCAGTTTCAACGTCATGGTCAGCAAACTGGAAGAAACACTACGAAGTAAAACCCGACTGGCCAACAAACTCGCCAACATCAACAAAGTCCTCGAGAAAAAAGTAGAGGAACGCACCCAGGAGTTGGCTTGGCAGGCCAATCATGACCCCCTGACCGGCCTGCCTAACAGAACCCTTCTCACTGACCGTCTGGAACAGACCATCCAAAGCACCCAACGCAAGGATGAACCCCCCAAGCTGGCGGTTTTATTCATGGATCTGGATGGCTTCAAGCATATCAATGACACGTATGGACACGAAGCTGGTGATTACTTGTTGATGGAAATCGCCAACCGCTTGAAAGAGATTCTGCGTGATATCGATACCATTGCCCGCCTGGGTGGTGATGAATTCGTCATTCTTCTGGCTGGACTGGACGGACTGGAAGATCTTGACGACCCCTTACAGCGGATGATGGAAGCTGTTTCTTCTCCTGTTTCGATCGGTGAGACCACCGTCACCGTCGGAGCCAGTATCGGCATCACCCTGTGCCCCGACGATCCGGGTGATGCCGATACCCTGTTACGCCATGCAGACCAAGCCATGTACGAAGCCAAACGTGCGGGAAGGAACCAGTTCCATCTCTTCAACCCCGATTCTGAACAGCGATTGAGGACTCATCATAAGGCACGCGATCTTCTCTCCACGGCTTTGAGGGAAAAACGTCTGGTGTTGCATTATCAACCTCAGATTCACATGGAGACTGGTCGGGTGGTGGGAGTCGAAGCCTTGTTGCGATGGTATGACCAGGAAGGCGGACTGCATCCGCCTCAACCGGAACTCAGCCTGATCGAAAACACAGACTGCATCGTTCAGATCGGAGAATGGGTGATGCAAACGGCACTCGAACAGATCACCCTTTGGCAAAAGACGGAAATCCTTATTCCCGTCAGCATCAACCTCTCCGCCCACCATATTCAGCAACACGAGTTCCTGGACAGGTTACAGAAGATCCTGTCGGCACACCCGATGAAACATTGGAAATTTCTGCAAATTGAAATCGTGGAAAGCGCCGCACTAGGCAATATGGAGCAGGCACGTCACGTCATCGATCAGTGCCGCAACTGGGGGATCCGGTTCGCATTGGACGATTTTGGCACCGGTTATTCTTCACTCAGTTACCTGAAACAATTGGAGACCGATGCCATCAAAATCGATCGCAGTTTTGTACTTGACATCCTGGAGGACGAAGGCGATGCAGCCTTGGTCAAAAGCATCATCGAGATGAGCCGGATTTTCGGACGCCGCGTCATCGCCGAAGGTGTAGAAACTGACCCACACTGTCAAATGTTATTAAACATGGGTTGTGAAATCGGGCAAGGCTACGGACTCGCCTCTCCGATGGACATCGAGGAATTTGAATACTGGTACTGGCAGCGGATCGAACAAAATGTCACTGCATAATGCGGCACTTGGGAGGATAGAGGTTAAACCTACGTCTTTTCACCGATGATCAGATCCCGCATTCCGGGCAGCGACTTCACGCGCACATTGACGAAACCAGCGGAGTGGAACCGTTCCATCAATTCACTCGCGGTGCTTTCACTGCCACCATCGGTGGACACCAGCATGTCCAGGGACAGTAGGGCAGGAAGCAAAGGACCGTCACCGGTTTCATCCATAAGGGTTTCCGTCGCCAGAACCGCACCACCCCCGGGCAAGGCCTCAAAACATTTGTGCAACAATTGCCGTTGAACTGCATCTGACCAATCGTGCAAAACCCACCCCAGATAAATCAGATCGTACCCTTTGGGTAAGGGATCGTTGAGAAAATCACACACCACCGTATTCATGATGGTTTCTTTCTTATATTTATCCCTTATCCAACACTTGGTGATACGACAGACTTCAGCCAAGTCGGCCACTGTCACCCGCAACCGCGGATGGTATTCATGCACGACATGCCCAAAGATTCCGGTGGCACCACCGACGTCAAGCAAGCTGGAATAGGCCCCGAAATCGAAAACCCGTGCAACCTGCTGTGCCGTTTCCAGATTATAAAGATGCATGGTGCCAAGAAACGTTTCCAACCGCGCAGGATCTTTATAGAGATTGGCAAAATGGCCCTCCAGGGATCCAGTCACCTGTTCCCAACGATTGTGATTCTCGATCACCGCATCCGTCAACTTGTTCCATAAAGGCATCACATCCCGATAGATATGCATCACCAGATCCCCCATGTATCCTGGCTTTCCTTTGACCAGATGATTGCGACTGGCCTCGGTGTTGCTAAACCGATGGCCCTGCTTCTCAAGCAGACCCAAAGCACAGCAAGCCGCCAACAATTTTCTCCCGGCCGTTTCCGAAAAACCACGTTCACCGGCAATTTGTCCGGAAGTTTGGGAACCATCAGCCAAGGCATCGAAAACCCCAAGTTCAATCGCACTGAATAGAACTTGAGATCTCCAGCACCCTAACACCAAGTCCTGGATCATCCGCACACCATCAGATTCGGCCTCCATTTCGCTTTTCCTCCGCAATTTCCAGTTCATTGGGCAAAAAAACCATCCATCGACATTTCGTCAAGGCTGGCTGAAAACGCAGCGACCACTGTCTTCAAATCCTCGTCACTATGTTCGGAACTCAGTAACATAGTGTGCAGCTCGGGCATATAAACGCCTTTTTTGCGCATGTAATAAGCCAGGGCGAGATTCGCCTTGAAATTGCTCCCGGCTTGCTTTTCCCGATAAAAACACGGGCTTCTGTGGCTGAAGGTTATGGAAAATATGGAATGATTGGCAGAAACCTGGAAAGCAATGCCGTGGTCTGCAGCTACGGCTTTAAGGTATTCGGCAAGGAAAACCGTTTGCTGCGTCAGGCGGGTGTAGATACCCGGATGACCCCTGAGGTGGGTCAGGACCGCGAGGCCGGCAGCACAGCTCAAGCGGTTACCGCTCATGGTTCCACCCACGAACACCTTACTCTCGTAATCCACAAAAGGGTCACCGGAAGTTTTCGCCAGATCGATAAGAAACGCCTTCCCCACTATCGCGCCACAGGGCAATCCACCACCGATGATTTTTCCGAGACAGGTCAAGTCAGGTGTCACTTCCACAATTGCCTGAGCACCGCCATAGGCAACCCGGAATCCGGATACCACCTCATCGAAGATCAAAGGCACCTCAATCTCATCGCAGACCCTTCGCAAAGCACGTAGAAACGGTTGATCATATTTGGCGAGGGTGGTCGGCATGGGTTCACAGATCACACAGGCCAGTTGATCCCGATATTCATACAGTTGCGACAAGCCGCCCTCATCACCATACTGCATCACCAGGGTATTACGCACCACTTCAAGCGCGGTACCCAGGGTTCCCGCCATAGGTTGCGGCCGACGCTTGTCGCCGGTGAAACGAAACCAGGAACTCACCATGCCCTGGTCAGAAAACCCATGGTAATGACCCTCGAACTTAGCAATCTTGTCCCGCCTTCGATAGGCACGGCAGAGGCGGATCGCCTGCAACACGGATTCGGTCCCAGAGTTACAAAAGATAGCTTTGTCCATCCCCGGAAAGGCTCGAACCAACATTTCCGCCAGTTCCACTTCTGCCACGTGCCCCAGAGCATTGACACATCCTTGCGCCAAGGCTTCGGAAACTGCCCGAACGACGGTCGGATGTGCATAGCCCAGAATGTGGGGACCATAGCCACAAGACAAATCCACGTAGACATTGCCGTCGAAATCTTCTATCTTGCTGCCCTTCGCCCGCCGTACGAAAACCGGATAGGCACTGGGGAAGAAATAGCGGTCGATGTGGGTGGGGGCGATCAAATGGTTTGCAGCCCTTTGTTTATATGCCATCGAAATCGGACTGTGTTTCGAGAAGTATTCATCGAAACGTTCCATGACTGCCTGACTCATAAATGGGGAATACCGATCGGTAAAACGACGGGCGTTCTCCCAGATATCTATCTGGGGATCGATTTGAGCAGCAAACCCCTCACAGGAAAGAAACACCAGCTCGACCTTGGCAAAATTCGGGGTGTAAGCAGCGCCATAACGGCTGAGCACTCTACTGACATCTTTGCAATAAGCGATGGTCGACCAACGGTTGGCCTGCTCGCCGAAATGCTTGAGCAGGGCCTGCTTCATATCTTCCCTATAGGCGTGCCACTGGCCAGTCAAATTGTGCTTGCAGACCACGAAATGTTCGGTAAAGCGATCAACGGCCAGATCCCATTCCCGCCGGCTGCAAGCAAAGTAGAACGATGACAACCCCCATTTTTCGTCTTCGCTGAGACGCACGACGATGCCGAAGTCGATGAAAATGATTTTCCCATCCGGGCTGAAGAACACATTTCCCGGATGTGGATCGCCGTGACAAATTCCATCCATGTACAACATCGCGTAAATGGAATCTTGAAAACGCCTTGCCAATTGTCCGGGAGAGAGCCCTACTGCGTGGGCCTGGTTGCCTGGAATCCCTTCCACGAAATCCATGACCAGGATGTTCGTATTGGAAAGCTCAGGAACCAAAGCGGGTATACGAACGTATGGATGGTTGTCAAAGTTGTGGCAAAGCTCCGACTGGTTACTCGCTTCCAGCAACATATCCGTTTGGGAAATCAAAAGCTGTTCCAACTCGCGGAACCGGGCCAGGATATTCCACTGCCTGACACTCCGGCTTGAATAATGGGCAAGTGCGATTAACCATCCCAGCAAACGCAAATTGTCCCGGAGCCGTTCCCGTATTCCTTTCTTGACGATTTTGACCGCCACCTTACGTCCGTTCGTCAACACCGCCGCATGCACCTGAGCAATGGAAGCGCTAGCAAGAGGGGTCAGATCAAACCGGGCAAACACCTCGCTCAGCGGACGCCGGTACTCGGCCTCAAGGATTGCCTCAACATCCTTGGGTTTCATACAAGGTGCCTGGTCCTGCAGGGTCCGCAACTCACACAGGATTTCCTCCGCCAGGAAGTCACCGCGGGTGGCCATAATCTGGCCGATCTTCACATATACAGGCCCCAGACGAAGCAGCAGGAACCGCAATCGTTTCCCAAGGTATGTCCGCTTTTCCCCGCCCTGAAATCTGAGACATGCGTATCCATATAAAGCCATGAACGGCAGGGTATAAAAGGGGGCCGCACACAGATTGACCAACGTCGTCGCCATGCGTTTCAACACTTTTCAACCTCGATGATCACACCCCCTCCTGAATCAATAAATAAAAGAGTAGGCACAGAACGACATCCCGGCGCTGCCGACCCAGCCGACCACCCGGTCTCCCCGACACAAATGACCTTGTTCCACGGTTTCGGCCATGGCAACCGGAACCGATGCGGAAACCACATTGCCGGTACGGGGATAAATGAACCAGACCAAGTGATCCACCTGGATAGATTTACCCATGTCTTCCCACAGCCGCTTCGAGGCGGAATGTGGAAAAATCACCTTCATCTCCTCCACCGGTGCCTGGAGTTTCCGGAACTGAGAGATCGCTTCGGGTGCCCCCAATTCGAACAGATGCGAACCATACGAAGTAAATCGATTCGGTCCGTTCTTGCCGATACGCTCGGACAGCTGGCAATATCCTTCGAAACCTTGGAGCGGAACAGTACACAGATCCGCATAATCGGTGCGCGAGGTGAAATTGAATTCCCACGAGCGATCCGGATCCGCCCTCAGAACCGTGGCGGTAGCGGCCTCGCCCAAGGTATAGCTGGGAAATTGCCAAGCGATTTCGTCGATGGTTTTGAGGGCATAGTTGGCAGGATAGACATGCCCACCGGGACGCATATTGAACTCGGCATTGACCACCAGAGCCAGTTTGTATGAGCGGTTTGCAAACAATCCATAGATGATCTCCAATGCTCTTGACCAGCTCATACAAGCATCGAGCACATCAAAACAAATGACACGATGCATTTGCAGCGCCCGGGCAATCAGATAAGCCGCACCGGGTTCGATGAAACCACGGCCGATGCCGGCGTAGACCAACAGGTCGATCTCATCTTTACTGCAACCGGCTTCTTCGAGGGATTGTTCCACCGCCTCTGACAACAGTTCGACAGGTTTCTCTCCGGGAGCAAGCCAACACCGGCTTTGCGCTCCGGAATAGGCAAGATAGAAACTGATGTGTTCCAAGGCCGCATCCAAATCACCTTCGAACGTTTTTTTACTGTGTTTTTCGATCAGGCCAATGACTTCCTCGTTGCTGATCTCGAGCGAGGGAAGAACTGCCTTTACGGATTCAACTTTCATAACTGTTTCTCCGGCTCATATCGTCATAGCATGATTCATCGAGCGTCACCTATACCAACACCCACGAACCACAACCAAGTGGAGTATGGGCGGCTAGATCTCGGTTGGCCGGGAAGGCGACCACCATCATTGTCAACCATTCCATCCCACCGCTTAAAAACGGTGGGAAAAAACCTATAGTCAAAGTCAACACAGGGATTCCATGCTCGGTAGCTCCTCCGCCAAACAATTGACCGTGTTTCTGATTTGTTCATGGATATGCTCGCTGGTAATGAAAAATCTGAGTCTTGCGGCGTTTCTGTTCACCGCCGGGTAAATAATAGGTTCCACATTGATACCCCGTTCATAAAGACGTTGGGAGAGTCTTAGACAACGTTTGCCATCCCCTATGATCACCGGAATGATGGGAGAATCCTTGGCAGGCCCTGTATTGACATGGTTGGCTTCAGCCAGGCTCCTGAACAAAGCAGCCGCCTGGTGTAATCTTTCCACTCGCTCGGGTTCTTCCTGTAACACTCGCAGCGCGGCCAAGGAAGCCGCCGCGTTGGACGGTGGCAAGCCGACACTGAAAATGAAACCGGGAGCGGTATATTTCAAGTACTCGATCATTTTCTTCGAACCGGCAATATACCCCCCACAACTGGCCAGGGACTTGCTCAGGGTTCCCATGAGCATATCCACCTCGCCGCCGGGGATGCCATAGTATTCGCAAATGCCGCCACCCTGCTTGCCCAGCATCCCGAGCGAGTGTGCCTCGTCCACTAACAAAAGGGTGCCGTAACGTTTTTTTAATTCCAACAACCTGGGCAGGTCGGGAATATCCCCATCCATGCTGTAAACCCCTTCCACCGTAATCAGGATTTGGTTGTAATGGTGTCCAAGGGTCGTCAACAACCTTTCAAGGTCGTCCATATCGTTGTGCTTGAAGGCGATCCGACGTGCCCCGGACAACAGACATCCTTGGATTATGCTGTTATGGCACAAGGCGTCATTGAGAATGAGATCGCCATCGCCTACCAAATGGCCGATGGTGGTGACATTGGTCGCATGTCCCGACACATAAACGATGGCATCCTCAGCCCCCAAAAAACCGGCGATGTTTTTTTCCAATTCCTTGTGAAGAGCAATTTCTCCGGACAGAATGCGGCTGGCGGACACCGACGTTCCATACCGTTCGATGGCCTCCCTCGCAGCGGCGGACACTCTTGGGTGGCCGGACAATCCCAAGTAGTTGTAACTGGAATAATTGATACAATCGCGGCCGTTGACTCGAATACGACTGGTATTGACCCCGCTGATGACTTTGAAATAGGGGTGCATATCGATGGAGGAGGCAATCAGCGACATGCGCTGCTGGTACTCGCGATACTGCGGTGAGTTGAAAAACTGCCGCTTTGCGGTGACGGCGGTCTCGTTTTCGCACCGTTTCCCAGAGGTGTCCGCAACCGTCTCCCCTTCGTGGACAAGCAGCCTGGTTCCTACTTCCGCAGTGGTCCGATGGACTTTCCAAATGGCTCCGGTCGTCACCCCAGATTCCCGACTGATCGCTTCGATCAGGGTACCGATTCTGACATTAACAAACTGGCCGGCGTCTTCTGACACGATATCCGGAAAGCGACGTAACAATACCTGGTGCAGTTTCACCAGCATCAGGGAATCGAACCCCAGGTCATCCATCAGAGTGTGCTCCATTCGTAGTGCCTGGACCGGGAATGCACTGACCTCGGAAACCGCCTGAAGCACAGCCCATTCAACCTGTTTGGCATCCACGGCGGCTACCGAAGGATTCCTCTCCGTGTCGGTCAGGGGGGAGACAGTGGCTTGCGTCGTCATCCCCTGGGACTTTAATTTGAGGGCGTCGGCCTGGGAAGCCAACACTTCGGCCTGCTTATTCAACAATGCCAACAGGGATTCTTGGGAAAAACCCACGTCCATTTGCGGCCCGACAGCTCTCTGGGGGTGGGAAACCATACCCAATGAGGAAAGGGGGTCCCGGTGGGAAGGCGTAGAGGTATCGAAACCATAGGTTTCGCGCTCGAAGGGATAATTGGGTAACGAAACCAGGACCGCTTTCTGCTGCCGATACCAGGCGGCCAACGAAAAGCCGGCGCCACGCACATACAATTCCGCCACCGCATGCATGATGTTTTCCCATTCATCGCCGGCTTGGGGCAGCAGGGGAATCCACGCCGCATCGGGATGATCCAGGCATTGTTTGCCAAAATTGAGCAAAACCTGGCCGGGGCCGATTTCGACAAACACGTTGCACCCCATTTTGCACAAGGTCTCCATCCCGTGTCGAAACCGCACCGGCCGACGCAAATGATGCCGCCAATAACGCGCATCCAGTTTTCCTCGATGGTCGATCAATTCACCGGTTACACATGAAACCATGGGAATTGATGCCGGGTGATAAGTGCAGCGTGCGGCACCAGCCTCAAAGGCTTCAAGAATCGGATCGAGTAAATTGGAATGATAAGCCTGTCCAATATCCATTCGCTTGACTGCGACCCCCTGTGTCCGCAGCCGTTCCAGGACCTGCTCCACAGTCGCCCTGGCCCCCGTCAACACGGTGTTTCCAGGACTGTTATAGGCAGCGATGGAAATCCGGTCGGCGTCCAGATCAAGTCGTCGCTTCAATTCCTCTTCACCCAAGGCGACCGCTGCCATGACACCTGTCTCGGTGATCCTTCTGAGCAATTCACCGCGCCGCCATATCAATTCCAGCGCGACCTCGATCTCCAGAATTCCGGCGCCCACGGCGGCTGCGTATTCACCCGTGCTATGCCCCATGACCACCTGACATTCGATTCCAAGAAAACGGCTTAGCTCCAACAGCGCATATTCGGTAACGAATATCCGCAGCTGATCGGTCAAGGGGTCGCTCAGCGCAAACTTCCCGGTCGTCTCATAGAGCATCTTCACGAGCGGTGTTTTGATTCTTGCGGCCAACACTTCGGCGCAACGATCCACGGCCTTCTGAAAGATCGGTTGCCGCCGGTACAAAATCTCACCCATTCCTGGATACTGAGACCCCTGTCCCGGAAACAAGAATGCCATTTTGGGTCGAGCCTCGAAACACACCACGCCTCGTTGGACCCCCTTGGCGTTTTCGCCCCGCCGTGCCTTATCCAGACGCTCGGTCATTTTGCCCAGGGTGTTGCCGACGACGGCCAGCCGATGACTTAGACATGCCCGTCCCTGGTTGGCAGTGAGGCACACGTCCGCCAGGTACAGATCTCGATGGTCGGAGAAATAATCAACATAGTCACCCGCCAGAGCCGTCAACGCAGTTTCGGTCTTGGCAGACACGAACAAAACCTGGGCGTCTTCAGATCCTTGTCGATTCATTCGCGCAGACTTCGGTGGCGCCTCTTCCAGGATAATGTGGACATTGGCCCCCCCGAAACCGAAGGAACTGACCCCACAGCAACGGCGTTGCCCGGGAGGGGTCCATTCTTGAAGCTGACCCGGAATCACAAAGGGGCCAGAATCGAGATCGATATCGGGATTCAGGGCATTGAAATTGATCTGGGGAGGAATCTTGCTATGGCGTAGAGCCAGCACCATTTTGATAACGCTGGCGATACCGGCGGCTGCCTCGAGATGGCCGATATTGGATTTAACCGATCCCAGAAAGCAAGGGGTCTCACGTTTTCCTCCCAATACCGCCGCCAGTGCGCCCACCTCGATGGGATCTCCCAGAGGGGTCCCGGTGCCATGGGTTTCGACGTAAGAAATCGCCTCTGGAGGCATGTCGGCGCTCCTCAATGCCTGGCGGATGACTTCCTGCTGGGCATTGCCGTTAGGCGCGGTCAAGCCATTGCTGCGGCCGTCCTGATTGGTAGCCGAACCCCGAATCAGGGCGAGGATGTTGTCGCCTGCTTGCAGGGCATCTGAAAAACGCTTGAGCAATACGACGCCACAACCTTCACCTCGCACATACCCATCAGCCTTGGCGTCGAAAGTTTTGCAGCGGCCGTCTGCGGCCATCATGTTGGCCTGAGATAGAGCGATGGACAGTTCAGGGGTCAGAATAAGGTTGACCCCCCCAGTAATGGCAAGGCTGGATTCGGCGCTGCGCAAACTTTGACAAGCCAGATGCAGGGCCGCCAACGATGAGGAGCAAGCAGTATCAATCGCCATACTGGGACCACGCAAATCCAGGAAATATGAAATACGGTTGGCGGCAATGCTATGGGCGGTGCCGGTACCGGAATGAGCATTGAGCCCCGAGGAATCCTGAAAATGGCTTATGCCGTAATCCCAACTACTGATACCGATAAATACCCCGGTTTGCGAACCTGCCAACGATTCTGGGGGCTGGGCAGCGTTTTCCAGTGCTTCCCACACCACCTCCAGCAACAATCGCTGCTGGGGATCGATGTAGGCGGCTTCGCGGGGAGTAATACCGAAAAACAATGGGTCGAACCCATTGACCTTGTCCAGAAAACCACCCCAGCGGGTTAACATTTTACCGGCTTGATTCGGCTCCGGATCGTAGAGACGTTCGATATTCCAACGATCTTCCGGCACTTCAGAAATGGCGTCCAGGCCACCGCTTATAAGCGCCCAATATTGTTCGGGCGTATCCGCCCCAGGAAAACGACACGCCATACCGATGATCGCGATCGCCGAGTCGAAATCAGATTCCCCTCTTTTTTCTGCTTCGGAGGCCATAGCGACGGGGCCTTGTCGGTATTTCGGTGAGGCTGTGTCCAGATATCGGGCCAAACTTTGAATGGTCGGATATTCAAAAACCAGAGTCGGCGACAAAGATTTCCCAAGATAGGTCTCCAGATCGCTTACCAGATTGACCAGATCCAGAGAACCCAGACCATAATAATGAAAGGGTTGCCGCACATCGATCGCTTCCATGCGCTGATGCTTATCCTTCGCGATCCTGATTTTCAACCAGCGTTCGATATCATCCGCCGCCCGTCCGGCCCGATCCGCCTGGGCTTTCTCTCCAGGCCCCGGGACGGGCTCCTGGTCACCGCGGCTGGTGGCGATCACCGCAAGTTCGTTGCCCAAATACAAGGCCCTGCATTTCCGCCTCTGGATCTTACCGCTTGAGGTACGGGGCGTGGTTCCTGTCATAATGAGAACACTCTCATAGACTTCCAGAGCGTGATGTTCAGCCACTTTTGACCGGATCGCAGAAAACACCTCGCCGGGATTCAAACGCCGCCGGTAGGTGCGGGCCACCTCCTGGACGATCACCAACCGTTCCCGGCCATCAATATCTACTGAAAATGCGGCGCCAGAGCCGCTAGCCAGCGCCGGATGAGAATGACCGACGGTAAACTCGATATCCTGGGGATAATGATTGCTGCCATGGATAATGATGAGGTCTTTCAAGCGCCCAGTGATGAATAACTCGCCCTGATGAAGAAACCCCAAGTCCCCTGTGCGCAGAAATGGCCCTTCTCCACCGGCCAAGTGGGCATGAAATACTCTGGCGGTTTCCTCCGGTCGTTTCCAGTAGCCTTGGGCCACGGTCTTTCCCGCCACCCAGATTTCACCGATTTCGTCCTCCGCGAGGGAAATCCGAGTTTCGGGATGGACAATCAAAATCTCCGTATCGACTTGGCTGTCTCCACATCCCACCATCACCTGGGCGTTCTGATCAGACGCCTCGGCAAGCTCGATACGATTGTTTCTCAGTCCATCCGGGTGGACTTTGAGATACTTAGCCCCCCTGTCCAACCGAGCCGCACTGACTTTGAGCGTAGCTTCGGCCAAGCCATAGCCGGGACAGAAGGTGTTCGATTGGAAACCGCAGGGACCGAAAGCTTCGATGAATTCATCCATGGTTTCTTTACGGACCGGCTCGGCTCCGTTCAGGGTGACCTTCCAATTGCTCAGATCAAGTCCCGATCGCATTTCCGGAGAAATCCTGCGCACACAAAGATCATAGGCGAAATTGGGCGCTGCGGCATGGGTCCCTTTATAATCGCTGATCGCCTGCAGCCATCGTAATGGTTGACGCAGAAACATTTGCGGCGCAAGGATGTAACAGGGGAAACCTTTATACAGTGGAACCAGAACTCCGTAAATGAGCCCCATGTCATGATATGTCGGCAACCATGTCACCATAACGCTGTTGCGGTCATGCCGCCACCCCCGATCAAGATCCTCCATGTTGTGCAGCAAATTACCGTGGCTGACCATGACCCCTTTCGGGGTCGCTGTAGAACCGGAGGTATATTGCAGAAACGCCAGAGTATCGGCTGAAATTTCAGGTTGCTGCCATCCTTTCCCGTCTCCATAGGGATTTCCTTCAGTGTGGGTCAACCAGCTGATTTCCCTGAATTCGGGAACCTCCGCCGAGAGATCATCGATTCGGGAACGTACCGCTGAAGTGGTAATGGCAAATCCCGGCTCGGCATCGTGGATAATCGAACGCAGGCGAGCCAGATTATGATCGGCATGGACCCGGTGACGACGCGGCGGATAAGCCGGCACTGCAACTGCGCCAACGTATAAACAAGCAAAAAAAGCAACCAGGAAATCCAGTCCGGGCGGCTCCAGCAACAATACCCGTTGCCCTGCGGCGCCCTGTGCGTGAAGGATTCCGGCCAAGGCACGGCTGCGGCACTCCAACTCTCCATAAGTCATCCGGCAACTGCCGCCTTTTTCCATTAAAAAGGCATAGGCCATCTGCTCGGGCTGGTTAGCCGCACGCAGGCTCATAACGTCGATTAAGGTATTGAAATTGCCATTGTTTGTAGACATAGCTTTGTTCCTATAGTGACGATATACAAATTGAGTGCCGGCAATCCGCTGAAGAAACCTGTCGTGCCCGCTCTGTCGAAGGGGGACAGATCCCATCCGCCCTCCAGCCCAAAAACCTAGCAAAAAAGTTGGGTGGACAACCATTTAAAGAGTATCGGCCAATTGACATCCCAACCCTCCTCCCGGCTTTGACTCCACCACATATAAATCTCGTTGCCCTTATCATGATTCATTCCATCCGCACCGTAACGCCGTTGATTCAAAAGTAATATCGCAGCTGGACATACAATTGATCCGGTTGGGATGACAACGTCTGGCTGCCCTGCGCAAGCGGCAAGCCTCCAAACTCCGTGCCGCGCGGGCCGTTGCTTACGTTGAAGCCGAAATAGAGCGAAACGTCCTGATGCAAACTGTATGAGCCCTGCGCCCAAATCAGCTGACTGCCGTCGTTGAGATTGACGATGATCAGGGGATTCAGGGTCAGCAGCGGCGTCAATTCGACCCGCAGTCCCGCGGCAAGATAATCACGGTCAACGGTGAATACTTCGCTTCTGGCCAGCCGAATCTGCAATTCGGGCGCAACTTCCGAGAGATTGCACACCCGCTGCCGATCGGCGAAGCCATTGCGGTAATACTCGAGATATCCCGATATATTCTTACCCATAAACTCCCAGCCCAAATTTAACACCCAATTGCCCAAATCCGGCCGATTATTACTCTATC
>CAYUPV010000034.1:0-17484 GCA_964445885.1 uncultured Methylococcales bacterium | reverse complement strand
CGGCATCCCTGAAAACAAGTCCCTGCCTCCTGCCCCAAGGTATCTTTCACGGTAATTCTTGGTTCAGAACCAGCGTTTCAACCATTGTGGGACGGGTGGCCGAGTCTGCAAAGCGCACGGTGCCCAGGCTTCAGGTGCCGACCCCCGGATAAAGGGGAATTGTTTCGCATCACTGCAATTCCCATCCGCGCGAAGCCCCGATGATGTATCTATCAACACCCATTCGATCTCTTCCGGCTGGGTGAGCGTCAGTCCCTCGGTGGAGATTTTGCTGAACAACCTGGCCCACAACTGCAGGGCTCCGCGGGCTCCGGTCAAACGGGTGGGGTGGTTGTCGTCCCGGCCGATCCAGGTGACCCCCAGGTAATCACCGCTGAAACCGGCAAACCAACTGTCGCGAAGATCGTTGGTCGTTCCGGTTTTGCCCCCTACCTGCAGAGTTCGGGGAAGGATTTGATAAGCCCCGCGCCCGGTCCCTTGGTTCATCACTTCCTTGAGCAACGTATCGATCAGAAACACAGGCGGGGCATCGATCGTTTGCCGCAATGTCAGGGGATAACGCTGCAGGGGTTGATCGTCGTTCGACAATACCGCGCGGATGGCCCTGAGTGGCATGGCAAATCCCTGGTTAGCCAAGGTCAGATACATCTGGGTGACCTCGAGAGGAGTGAGGGAGGACGCTCCAAGTAGCATGGAGGGATACAATTTGAGCGGGCGACTGACGCCTAGCTGACGGACTGTTCTGGCCACGTGGGCTAAACCCAACTCCATCCCCAGGTTGATGGTGGCCAAGTTGTAAGAGTGCGCCAGAGCCTCGTGCAGGGGGATCCGTCCATGGGTTTTGTGATCGTAGTTTTGTGGTTGCCAGTAGCTGCCGTCCGGGTTTTTGATCCGTACCGGCTTGTCCGGAATAGGGGTGATGAGGGTATAGCGCTGCGGTTGTTGGAGCGCGGTGAGGTAGACCGCGGGCTTGATCAGAGAGCCGATGGGTCGTACGCTGTCCAGGGCCCGGTTGAAGCCAGCCTGACGAGGGTCCCGGCCGCCACTGAGGGCGACGATCTCTCCGTTGCTCCTGCGGGTGATCACGTTGGCAGTTTCCAGCTTCCGAACATGATAGCCTTTCTCCAGGCTGGGAAGCACGCTGCGGGTGCTCTTTTCCAGCATCTCCTGAATCTGGATATCCAAGGTGGTGAATATTTTCAGTCCTTCCGAGGTGAGATCCTCCTCCTTGTATTCCAAGGTCAGTTGGCGTTTGACCAGATCCAGAAAGGGAGGGTAGAGTGCACTGGGCCGATGGAAATAAGGGGTTACACCCAAGGGTTGGCGTTTGGCCCGGCGCAGGGTTTTGGCATCGATCACCCCTTGGCGGTGGAGCAGATCCAGCACCAGATTGCGCCGTTTCAGAGCGCGTTTGGGATGGCGGCGTGGATTGTAATAATTCGGTCCACGTACCATCCCTACCAAAAGAGCGAGATGATGGAGTTCCAGTTCCTTCAGGTGGCGACTGAAATAGAATTCACTGGCCAGGCCGAAGCCGTGGATGGCACGTGCCTTGTTCTGTCCCAGATAGATTTCATTGAGGTAGGCTTCAAGGATCTCATCCTTCGAATAACGGGCCTCCAGAATCAGGGACATCAGCGCTTCATTGATTTTTCGAACCAGCCGGCGTTCTGAACTCAGATAGAAATTCTTGACCAATTGTTGAGTCAGAGTACTGCCTCCCTGTACGATCCGCCCGGCTCTGAGGTCGGCCCATAGAGCGCGGGCGATTGCCTTGGGAGAGATGCCATGATGGCGATAGAACTCCCGGTCTTCCACGGTCAGAAGCGTCTTGATCAACAACGGGGGAACATCTTCCAATTTCACCAGAATACGGTCTTCCTTACGCCCGGGATAGAAACTTCCGATTTGCACAGGATCGAGGCGCAGCAGAGGAATCGTTTGATCCTGATCCAGATCTTTCAACGTAGCCAGATGTCCTGAACGGAAATCCAAGCGTACCCGGTGACCGGGTTCCGGTCCGTCGGGAAAATGAAAGGCTCGGGTGCGAATGACCAGACTGCTGTGATGTCGATAATAGCTGGCCTCGCTGCTCAGCTGACGATCGTGGCGGTAGTTGAGCAGCCCCAAAACGTGTTCCAGCTGTGACCGCGAAGCATTCAAGCCTTCATAGAGTTCAATCGGGCTGGCGTAGACACTGGCGGGAAGCGCCCAGCGTCGTCCTTCGAACTGATGGCGCACGGTATAGTCCAGATAGCCCAGGTAGGCTGCCAGAATGAACAGTGCCAGTCCCAGCCCCCACCAAATGGCCTGTTTCAGCCAGCGATGCAGAGGACTGGGCTTGGGACGGCGCCGTGAAACCTTGTGGCGTCGTTTGCCGCGGGAAGATTTTGCCATGGAACTGATGACGGATTATAAGTCAGGGTCAAAAATGGAAAGGTTTTTAGGCCCTTGCGGAAGGAGTTCGTTGAGCGCCAGGATGTTGCGAGGCAATAACTGTGGTTCGGGTCTTCCGAGCAGAAAGCCTTGCCCATAATCGACCGAGATATCGGTGAGAAATTCCAATGCCTGGGGGGGGTCCACATACTCGGCAATGACCTGCTTGCCCAAGCTATGTGCGATTTTGACCATTGCCTTGACCAGTACCTGGTCGGTTTCGTCATTCATTAGATTTTGTACGAACTGACCGTCGATCTTGATGTAATCGACCGGGAAGTTCTTGATGTATTCAAAAGAATTGAACCCAGTGCCGAAGTCGTCCAACGCAAAACTGCATCCCAGGGAGTGAAGCTGAGCAATCATATTTCGGGTATGTTCGTAATTAGCGATGGCAGCGGTTTCGGTGATCTCAAATATCAGGCGTTTGGGTGGAAGCCAGGCCGTTTGGAGTTTTTTCTTGAGAAAAGGTAGCAGCTGATGATTCTGGAAGGCATGGCCGGACAAATTGATGGCCAGGGAAAGATGGGATTGTGTCTCCGGGAGAGTGGTGAGGAAATCGATGGCATGTTCGATGACCCACATGTCCAGGCTATGTATCAGTCCCATGCGTTCGGCCGCTGGGATGAAAATATCCGGCATGAACAAGCGATCCTTCTCGTCTCGTAGCCGCAGCAAAACTTCGTAGTGGCTGATATAACCGTCTGTCAGACGTACCACCGGCTGGAAAACCAGAAAGAAGCGATTGTGTTTGAGACCACTGCGTAACAATGGAACCCAGCGGACATCATTGAAATGGGTGGAGGCCATATCTTTGGCATTATAGAGATTGACCAGGTTGCGGCCATGGGATTTGGCGATAAAGCAAGCTTGGTGGGCTTGAGAAATCAGTTCGTTAGGATGTTCGATATTCTGTTTAGGGAAGAGCAGGGCGATACCGATGCTGACAGAAATATGATAACTGTCGTTGGGTGTCAGAAACCAGAAACCGTCGATTGCCTGACGGACGGCTTCTGCAGTTTTAAGCGCCTGATCCCGGTTGGCGTCGGGAAGATAGACGCAAAATTCATCTGCCCCTATCCGGGCCAGAGTAACGGTTTCCGGTAAGATCTGCCGGATCAGATTGACTAATTCCACCAGTAAGCGGTCACCGGTGTCGTGTCCCTCGATATCATTGATGATGTCGAAACGGTCGATATCCAGATAGAGTAAGGCACTTTCCCGTTTGTATGCTTTGCAATGGTGGATGGCCAACTGCAAGGCCTGTTCCAGGCTGCGGCGGTTGCTGACCCCTGTCAGTTCGTCATGCAGGACCAGATATTTCAACCGGGCTTCGAGGATCTTGTGTTCGGCCAGTTCGGTCAGCATCTGTTCGTGTTGTTCCCGGGTTCGATCGCGTTCGTTCTTGAAAGCCAGGGCCAGATGCACCAGAGGGATAAACTCTTGGGCCCGGATGGGTTTTTCCACCAGAGTGACGCCATGGCTGGTGAGTTGCTCCAATTTCTTCAGTTGGGGATCCTCTGAGGAAGGGGATCTGAGAAGAACGATGACGGGGATTTCAAACTCGCTGTTATTGCCTGCGAAAGCATCACAAAGTTCGAAGGTCTGGCATTCTGGCAGTGGGTGGCTGAGGATAATCAAGCCCAGTTCGGAAAAATTCTTCTGATATTTTTTGAATATGGAGCGTAGGCTGTCGCCATCCTCAGCGCAAAAAATCTTTTGGAAACCATGTTCGGAGAGAATGGTTTGTATCTGCTGGCGATGATGGGGGTTGGGTTCAGCGACGATGATGACTTTGTCAAATGCTTGAGTTGAGGGTGGCATGAACCGTTTGAGCTGATTGATTGAGAGTTTAGGGGATGAATTTTGTGATGAAGTTATCGTTTAGCCTCTTTATAGCCTATTTTTACAAGGTAAGCCACCAGCAAATCCTTTTTTCCAGCCATTAAACCTGACCAGTATTCCATCGGTATGATAATAACATCTGGAAATAATATAGGCAGTACAGGGCTCAGTATCGATACTTTATTGACGGGTGATGTGAATCTTGCTTCACCTCCGGAACTGTTTCTCAAGATCAGCGAGATCATCGACAATCCCGCCAAAACATCCCATGATGCCGAAGAGGTCATCAAACACGATCCAGGCTTGTCGGCCAGGCTATTGCGTCTGGTCAACAGTGCGTTTTATGGCTTTCCTGGCCAAATCACATCCATAGCACGCGCGATCACTATCATAGGCATCAGGGAACTGAGAGATCTGGTGCTGGCTACGGTGGTGGTGGAGCGTTTCGGACACATACCCAACAAATTGATGACCATGAGGGAGTTCTGGCGAATCAGTGTACAAAGTGCGTTGCTGGCCAGTGAGATGGGGAAGCAGGTTCCCAAATCTGCCGGCTTGGAGTCGATCTTCATTTGTGGCCTGTTGCATGAGATTGGGCGCCTGGTCATCTATGCCAAGATCCCCGAACTGGCGCGGGCGGCAATTTTGCTCACCGGTGGCGATCAGATGGAAGAAAGCGAGGCTGAGCGGCGGACCTATGGTTTTGATCATTATCAACTGGCAGCCGAGTTGGCCAGACGCTGGCACCTCCCTGGAGTGATCATCACCACGCTGCAATACCATGGGTGTCCTGAAGAGGCCGAGGATTTCACCCGGGAAACCGCATTGGTCACCGTGGCCAGTCGTCTTAGTCTGGTGGAAGCCAGATCTCCCCAGGAACTTGAGACAGTGCTTCCAACAATGACCAAGCAGTTGGAATTACTTCGCCTTGAACCCACTCTGCTGCCCGCGATCCTGGATGAAGCAGACAAAAATTTCGAGGCTGTTTTCAAGCTGTTGTTTCAATCATGATTAGGCAGGAGGTTCTGTGACTTAAGGCCAATAGCAAGTATACTTCGGCTGAACCCTGTCGATAAAAAATATAAAGGGAGGAGATATGAATGCAAATACGGACACCAGTCACGCTGAAGTTACACTTCTTCGCAGGCCGTTAATCAGCCACTTGCGAGGACTCATCTATGATCACACCTTTGCCAAACTTACCGTCAACTGGTATCGGGCCGTTCTGGAGCGTTTACCCGAGGGTGCCTCGGTGCTGGACGTGGGGATAGGTACCGGCGGAGCGGTGGTGGCCAACGCCGATCTCATTCGTGACAAGAATCTCAAAATTCTGGGGTTGGACATAGACCCGGATTATCTGAAGCGCTGCCGGCGTGCCATCATCAAGGCCGGGCTGGTCGACCATGTCCGGGTGCGCCTGGAATCGGTGTATGACCATCAAGGGGGACCTTATGACGCAATCTATTTCAGCGGCAGTTTCATGCTATTACCCGATCCGGTTGGGGCATTGCATCACGTGCTTTCCCAACTCAAACCAGAGGGTCGAGTTTATTTCACTCAGACTTTTCATGAGCAGCGCTCCCCTCTGGCAGAGAAGATCAAACCGATGCTGCACAAGGTGACCACTATCCATTTTGGCCAGGTGACCTATCTGGAGAATTTTTACCAAGTGATTCGGGAATCAGGAGCAGAGATCGTCGAGATGGTATTGCTGAAAAAACTGCGCAACACTTCCTTTCGCTTGATAGAAGCGATGCCTTCACAGGCCCTATCAAAGTAATAAGGTCACTGGAACCCACATATGACTGAATCAGTCATTCCGGAGTACCTTGAACCGATCAGGGTGCTCATGCGTTTTGGAGATTACCGGAAAATCAACGTTGCAAAATTCTCATTCAGGAAGTGCGCACGGGCTCTGATGTCCTGATATGATGCATCACCTGCCAAGGCAGAGTGAAGTCTCGCGAGACCCTGCTTCGTTCCGAATCTCAGAGTGTACTATCCGGGCTCAATCTCAATGCCTGTTTTCTCGGATGTCTATACAGAAATCGCAGCCATTCTGTTTTTGGCGGCCTGTGCGGGTGCGCTAGGCACGGCCCTACGCCAGCCGTTGATCGTTGCTTACATCGTGGTGGGCGTGGTGGTCGGGCCATCGGCATTAGGCTGGGTCCAGGCCAGGGATCAAGTGGATTTGATGGCCCGCCTTGGGATCACCCTGCTCCTGTTCGTGGTCGGATTGAAGCTGGATGTCCACCTTCTCAGGAGTGTGGGCTGGCGAATCCTGGGCGTTGGGGTGATTCAGGTCGCCGTCACTGCCTTGTTGGGAGTTGGGTTGCTTCTGGCTCTGGAAATGCCTCTGGTGTCCGCCGGCTACATCGGGTTGGCGCTGGCATTTTCAAGTACCGTGGTCATTGTCAAGTTGTTGTCCGACAAGCGCGAAATCGATGCGCTGAACGGCCGCGCCGTTTTGGGGATCCTACTGGTCCAGGATCTGATCGTAGTGATGGCGATGGTGATTCTGTCCGCATTTGCGGTTGGAACCTCTGGCTGGGAATTGATGTGGCTGCCGGCAAGAGGAATCGCCTTGCTGATTGCAGTCGCCCTGTCGAGCCAGAACTTGTTGCCACGGTTGCTGCACTGGTTTGCGCGCTATCGTGAGTTGTTGATGCTGACCGTCTTGGCCTGGGCCCTGATGGTGGCTGCCTTGAGCCACGCTTTGGGCTTTAGCCATGAGGTCGGCGCTTTAGTGGCTGGCGTGGCGCTTGCCTCGACTCCCTATCGAGAAGCAGTGGGCGCGCGTTTGACGGCCTTGCGGGATTTCCTGCTGTTGTTCTTTTTTATCAATCTCGGTTCCCGTTTGATGCCATCCGAATTGACGACCTTGTGGCCCTTGGCATTGATATTGTCCGCGTTCAGTTTGCTGCTCAAACCAGCGATTATCATGGGATTGTTGGGCTTGGTGGGTTTTCGCCGTCGTACCCTGGGGTTGGCTGGACTGGCCATGGGGCAGATCAGCGAGTTTTCCCTGATATTCGCTATCATGGGGGCGCAATTGGGGCATCTGGATCACCGGATCGTATCTTTGCTGACCCTGGTCGCCCTCATCACCATCACTTTATCTGGGTATGTCATTGATCGCGCTCAAGGAGTGTACGAATGGCTCAAACCCTGGATAGGCATTTTCGAACGGGGGGTGGTCAGCGTCTGCGAGCAACTGAAACCAGGGGCTAAACCCACCGAGATCATCGTGATCGGACTTGGCCGCTATGGGGAGCGTATCGCCCTGGGGCTTCAAGCCCAAGGCTGGCAAGTCCTAGGGGTTGACTTCGATCCCTTGCAGTTAACCTTGGCCCGGAAGCACGGTCTGCACGCTTGTTACCTGGATGTCGAGGATCCTGAAATGATGAGCCAGCTGCCTTTGGAGCGGGTGCGCTGGGTGATAAGCAGCGTTCGAGAATTGGATGTCAACCGCGCATTGTTGTACTTTCTGCATCATCAAGGTTACCAGGGCCGGCTAGCGGTGGCGACGCATCACCTGTCAGAGGCGCGAACACTGCAGGCGTTGGGTGTGGATCTGGTGCTGAACCCCTACCAGGATGCCGCCGACAGAGCCGTGGATTTGATCACTGGTCATGAAACACGGCTATTATCACTGGGAGAGGTCATCGCCCTCAAGGAAGTGCCCTGGCATGCCTATCCGGTGGAGGAGGTATTACAGCGGCTGGAAGTGAATGTTGAACAAGGTATGAGTGATCATGAAGTGGTTTTGCGCCGACAGCATTATGGTGACAACCAACTCAGTGAACGGCCACCGACACCTTGCTGGCGTTTGCTGATACGCCAATTCGAATCACTGCTGATCCTGATTCTGATCGCTGCTGCAGGGCTGGCCTGGTTTATCGGTGAACCCAAAGACGCCATGGTCATTCTGGTGGTAGTGGTCATCAATGCCCTGTTGGGCTTCTATCAGGAATATCGCGCCGAACGTTCATTGGTGCTGCTGAAGAAGATGCTGGTACCCGAGGCTGAGGTACGACGGAGAGGGCAAAACCGGATGATTCCGGCCGCCAAACTGGTGCCCGGGGATGTGGTGGTCCTGGATACGGGTGACAGGGTGCCGGCAGATGGCCGGATCATCCAGTCCTATCATTTACGCGTGGATGAGTCCTCTCTCACGGGAGAATCCCGTCCAGTAGTCAAGAGTCCTGATCCCCTGCCTGAAGAGATACCGCTGGCGGACCGCCGCAATATGCTCTACATGAATACCAGTATCTCCCAGGGGCGGGCGGAGACGGTGGTCACTGCCACCGGCATGAACACCGAGGTGGGTCGACTTGCAGCGATGTTGGCCCAGACGGAGGAGGGCCCCACGCCCCTGCAGCGACAACTCGATGCCCTGGGTAAGCGCCTTGCCCTGATCGCTGGAGGTATTGTATTGCTGATGCTGGGGGCAGGCTGGATGTGGGGCCAGCCGTGGAGTCAGATGATCTTTACCGCAGTGGCCTTGGCCGTGGCCTCGATTCCCGAAGGATTGCCTGCGGTGGTGACGGTGACTCTGGGCCTGGGTCTGCACCGCCTGGCGAGGCAAAGGGCGATCGTCAAACGCCTGGCAGCAGTTGAAACCTTGGGCTGTACCACCGTGATCTGTACTGATAAGACTGGGACCCTGACCTTCAATCAAATGAGTGTGATGTCCCTGTATTACCTGAATCGTTTCTGGCAAGTGAGCGGAAAAGGTCTGGAGCTCAAGGGTGAGATCTGTACTGAAAGCGGGAAGCAAGAGGATTTGGCGCCGATGATTTTACCTCTGGTCCTTTGTAACGATGCCAAGCAGGCAAGGGACCGGCTGATCGGCGATCCCATGGAAGGCGCTTTGCTGGTTCTGGCGTCAAAAGCGGGAGTGGATCCTGTAAATTTGCGCTCGCAGTGGCCCCGGCTGGCGGAGATTCCATTCGATACCTCCCACAAGTTCATGGCGACTTTTCATCGCCGGACTGACAAAATCGTCATCTGCGTGAAAGGAGCTCCTGAAATACTGCTCGAGCGAAGCAGTCAGGTGAGAGGCCCGAAGGGTACAGAAGCACTGAATGTTGAGCGCAGGCGTCAATGGGCCGAGGCCAATGAGGCCCTGGCGTCTCAGGGACTACGTGTGTTGGCAACTGCCTGGCGGGAACTGCCTGCGGCAGAGTTCGACCCGCAAGGGGATTTGAATCGCTACATTAAGGAGTTGACTCTGTTGGGCTGGGTGGGAATGATGGATCTCCCACGTCCCGAAGCCAAACAAGCGATTTCCCTGTGTCGCCACGCCGGTATCCAAGTCAAGATGATTACCGGGGATCAGCCGGTAACGGCCGTTTCCATTGGCCGTGAGCTGGGGCTGGAAGGGGATTTGATGACCGGGATGGAGCTGGAACGGCTCGGCGAAGCACAACTGGCGGAAAAGATAGAGGCGACAACGATCTTTGCCCGCACCACACCAGAGCAAAAAGTGCGGATCGTCCATGCCTTGAAACTACGCCATCATGTCGTGGCCATGACCGGAGACGGTGTCAACGATGCGCCGGCACTGAAATCGGCCGATATCGGGATCGCCATGGGAGTCGCCGGTACCGATGTCGCTAGAGAGGCAGCCACCATGATCCTGACCGACGACAATTTTGCCACCATCGTCGGGGCCGTGAAGGAGGGCAGGACTATCTATGACAATATCCTGAAATTCGTGCGTTTCCAACTGTCCACCAACATCGGCGCGATTCTGACCCTGTTCGGGGCCCCCTTTCTGGGGTTGCCGCTGCCCCTCAATCCCATTCAGATTCTGTGGGTAAATATTATCATGGATGGACCGCCAGCGATGGCCCTGGGAGTCGATCCCCCCCATCCCGGTATAATGGATGAACCACCTCGTCCACCCAGGGCCCAGATCCTCATGCTGCCACGCCTCCTTCGTCTGTTGGCTTTTGGTCTCATCATGATGGCGGGCACGCTGGGAGTCCTCTGGTGGGGACTGCGGACGCTGGAGAAGGAGCAGGCAATGACTCTGGCTTTCACCACCTTCGTGATGTTTCAGGTGTTCAACGTATTCAATGCCCGGATGGAGAAAGGCAGCGTCCTGTCTCCGCATTTTTTCCGCAATGTCTGGTTATGGCTTTCTTTGCTGGGCGTGGTGGGATTGCAATGGGTATCCGTGACTGTCCCTGCGGCGCAGGAGATTTTCCATACCGTACCTTTGAGCACCAGCGAATGGCTGGTGGCGGTGGTGGTGGCATCCGGTGTGCTGGTACTTGAGGAGATGCGCAAGGGCCTGCTATGGTGGTGGCGGCTTGTCAACAAAAGCCGATCGGATCAAGGAGACACCTTTCATGGCTAAACCGCAAACACCACTGCTGGCTGCCGATGTGATCATCGAACTTGTCAATCGCGAAGGACGCCCCATTGTCCTCATAGAAAGAATGAATCCCCCACCCGGTTGGGCGATCCCGGGGGGGTTCGTCGATATTGGAGAGATGGTCGAACAAGCGGCGATCCGGGAGATGAAGGAGGAAACCAGCTTGGACGTTTGTCTTAAAACCTTGCTCGGGGTCTATTCTGATCCCCAGCGTGATCCCCGTGGTCATACGGTGACGATCGTTTATGTGGGGGAGGCGGAGGGGCAGCCCCAGGCAGCCGATGATGCGAGACGGGTGTTGATCTCAGATCCCTATCACCCCCCTCAACCTTTGGCTTTCGATCATGGGGGCGTGCTCGCAGATTATCGCCGCTTCCGCGAAACCGGTGCGGTGGCGCCTTTGCGTCCGAACGGATGGGGTGGAGAATGGCCGGGCTGACCATCGGCCAAGTGGCGAAACACGCTGGGGTCCACGTAGAGACTATCCGTTATTATCAGCGGCTTGGGCTACTGGAGCTGCCAGCAAAACCTCTGTATGGTTTTCGCCGCTACGGCGACGAAACCGTCACGCGGTTGCGTTTCATCAAAAGAGCGCAGCAGCTGGGATTTTCCCTCAAGGAAATTGCCAAGCTTCTTGCCATGGAACGGAGTTCCTGTGGCGAGGTCAGACAATTACTGGAAAAGAAACTGGCAGTGGTCATTGCCAAAATAGAGGATCTGGAAAGGATGCGGAAGATTCTTGAGCAGGGAATTGCTTCCTGTGATACCGATTTCGAGCCCGGCTGCCGATTACTGGAGAAGCTTCTGGCCGAATCCGCTTGACACCGTAGCGGACTACGGAGTGTATATTTAAAGCCGAGTTTGAACCCATGAGGTAACCTATGATGACGACCGAGATCGAATCCCCACTGGATCAGGCAGAAGAAAATTCCCAACCTGTCACCCCCAAATGGTTGAGTCTGGGGGCTGCTCTGGCGGCGATTGGCGCTTCCCTGTGCTGTGTTGGACCCTTTATGCTGGTGCTTTTGGGACTGGGTGGCAGTTGGATGAGTACGCTGGTTGGATTTGCTCCTTTCCGGCCGATTTTCATCATACTGACCTTGGGACTGTTGGGATGGGGGTTCTACCGGCTTTATCTGACCCCTTGTGAAGCGGGGTCCTCCTGTTCCCTGCCACAAGTGCGTCGGCGCCAGCGCCTGATCTTCTGGACGGTGGCGCTGCTGGCCGTGGGATTGATTGCATTCCCGTGGTACGCTCCTTTCTTTCTTGACTGAAACAAATGATCAAAAAGGCATGAATATGTTGAAAAAGTGGATACTGGCTGTGTGTTTGGGGATGGCGTTGTGGCAGATTCCGGCGGTGGCGATGACTAACGGGTCTGAACAATCCTTGCAACAGGTGACCCTGGAAGTGAAAAACATGACCTGTGGAATGTGCAAGTACACCGTCGAGAATGCACTCAAACAGGTGGAGGGAGTCAAGAGCGCCAAAGTCGATATGGACAAAGGGTTGGCGATAGTGACCTTCGATCCGGCCAGAGTCTTACCTGAGGAGTTGGCCCAGGCGGTTTCCGATGCCGGTTATCCGGCATCGGTCAGTCACTGAATACTGTTGACAGGTTCCACCGGTTCGTAGTTGAGAACGTTGACGGGGCGCAAGATACATTGCCATTGCGCCCCTGACAGGCCGCTAGATTCAGGAGTGGATGAAGTCAGACGGTTTGTTATCGCGCCTGTTTGATGAGGCGCTGTTTTTCCCGTTGCCAATCCCTTTCCTTGGCGACGGCGCGTTTGTCATAGAGTTTCTTGCCCTTGGCCAGGCCGATCTCCAGTTTGACCAGGTTCCTTTTCCAATAGAGTTTCAGCGGGACCAAAGTATAACCGCGGCGTTCCACCAGGCCGATCAATTTGTTGAGTTCCTGTTTTTGAAGCAGTAGCTTGCGGGTGCGGGTAGGGTCGGGCTGAATGTGGGTGGAGGCTGAAGCCAGTGGGGAGAGGTGGGCCCCGAACAGCCATGCTTCGCCATCCTTGATCAAAACATAGCTTTCCTTGAGATTGACCCGTCCAGCGCGCAGGCTTTTCACCTCCCAGCCCTCCAGGACCAGTCCAGCCTCGTAGGTTTCCTCGATGAAATAGTCATGACGCGCCTGACGATTGACGGCGATCACGTGACTATCGTTTTTCTGCTTTTTTTTACCTGCCATAATTGAATTATTTTATCGCAATTTGTAACTGGAACAGTGGATTTTGACCCCGGAGAAACAATCATGGGAAAAAGGGTGGCCCATCCGCAATGGTCATCCTGGCAGATGTTCGTGCTGGCCGCGACAGGCTCTGCCGTGGGGCTTGGGAATATCTGGAAGTTTCCCTATCTGGCAGGCAAGCATGGGGGCGGGGCATTTGTCCTGGTCTATCTTTTATGTCTGCTTTTGATGTGTATCCCGGTCATGGCAGCTGAAATCCTGATGGGCCGACGGGGCAGGCAAAATCCGGTGGCCAGTGTGGAATTCCTGGCAGTGGAAGCGGATGTCGATGCCCGTTGGCGCTGGTTGGGAATGATGGGGATGCTGGCAGGCTTTCTCATCCTTTCATATTACAGTGTCATCGCTGGCTGGACCCTGGCTTATATCTTCAAGACCGCAGCGGGCGAATTTATCGGCTCCGATGGTGAGCAAGTGACGAGGATCTTCGTCGATTTCATTGCCAGTCCCAAGCAGCAGATCATTTGGCACACGATCTTTATGCTTGTCACCATGGTGATTGTCGCCCGCGGAATCCAGGGGGGGCTGGAGAAGGCGGTGGAGCTGCTGACGCCAGCCCTGTTCTTGATCTTGTTGATTTTGATAGGATATGCCATGGGGACTGGGGAATTTATGCGGGGATTCAACTTTCTGTTTACCCCGGACTTCAGCAAACTGACGGAAGAGACTATCCTGGTGGCGATGGGGCACGCTTTCTTTTCCCTCAGTATCGCCATGGGGGCGATGTTGATCTATGGCTCCTACCTGCCTGATGGCGTTTCCATCATCAGGACCAGCTTGATCGTCGTGGGTGCGGATACCATCATTGCCATCATGGCCGGTCTGGCAATCTTCCCCTTGATCTTCGCCAATCATCTGTCCATTTCCTTTGGGCCTGGTCTGATTTTCAGTACACTCCCTTTAACATTTGCCCAGATGCCTGGAGGAACCCTGTTCGGTGGACTGTTCTTCGTCTTATTGTCCTTTGCCGCCTTGTCTTCCTCCATCTCTTTGATTGAACCGGCCGTGGCCTGGTTGGTAGAGGATATGGATATGAATCGTAGCATGGCTTGTTGGGCGAGCGGGCTGCTTTGTTGGATCCTGGGACTCGGGACGGTGTTGTCATTCAATGAATGGCGTGACTTCACCCTTCTTGACATGACATTCTTTGAGTGGCTGGATTATCTGACTTCAAATCTGATGCTTCCATTGGGAGGTCTAATGATAGCGGTTTTTGTGGGTTGGATCATGCGGCGCGGGGGAGTCAGGGAGGCATTGGGTTCTGGTCCGATTATGTTTTATTGCTGGTGGCTGCTTATCCGTTTCGTGGCCCCTGGGGCGGTAGTATTGGTTTTCATGCAGGCAATCGGATTGTTATGAGAAGAATTCATAAAAGTGCGCTGGTCCGCTATTCGGCCCAAAGGATGTTTGATTTGGTGGATGCCATCGAAAGCTACCCGGAGTTTTTGCCCTGGTGTAGCGCCAGCCGTGTGTTGAAAAGGGAGGGGAATATCGTCGAGGCCGAACTGGAGATTGCCAGGGGTGCCTTTCATCAAGCCTTTGCCACCCGTAATCTCGTTGTGCCGGGTCGCGAGATCCGAATGACGTTGCTACGCGGGCCATTCAGTTATCTGGAAGGATTCTGGCGCTTTCAAACGCTCAGAGAAGATGCCAGTAAGATCAGTCTCGATCTGTCCTTCGAAATGAATTCCAGGCTTGGCTCCCTGGCTTTCGGAGCCATGTTCAACCAGATCTGTGAAACTATGGTCAGTTCATTCACCCAGAGGGCGAGAGAACTGTATGGCTGAAACAGTGGAGGTGGTCTATGCATTGACCCAGTGCCAATGCCTGAAAACAGTACTGTTACAGGATGGCATGACCGTTGCGGAGGCCATCGAAAGCAGCGGTCTGCTGGAGCAGTTTCCCGAAATTGATCTGGAGAAGCACCGGGTCGGCGTGTTCGGCTGTGTGTGCCGGCTGGATCGAAGACTGAACCCGGGTGAAAGAGTGGAGATCTACCGGCCCCTGGCGATCGACCCCATGGAAGCCCGTCGTGACCGTGTGAATGTGTCCTAGCGAGTTGAGCCGGCATCCAGACGCACCGGGCCAACGAAATCTTCCTGAGATTGAAGCAATTTCCAGGCTAGCCCAAATATTGCGTTGGTAACCGAATGATGCAATATTCGGGCTAGCTGAACAGATCTCTCCAAAAGTCTCCCAACAGTTCGAATATGCCCTTTTCGATCTTTCGGGGTGGGATCGTCACCGTGACGATTTCAGGTTCGGCAAGGCCGGTTTTGGGGTGAGGGCGGAAGTCGCCCTGTAGACTGACGAGTCGTTCCTGAGTGTCGAAGAACAGCGTCAGGTGTTGAATGACTCGAGAGCCACCGCCTTTCTGGAAGCTGTACACATAATCCCAACGGTTCGGGTGGAGCGGATCTTTCAGTAGCGGCGTCCCCATCACATAACGAACTTTGCTGGCGGGCATGCCCGGGCGGAGCTGATCCACCTGGGCCTGAGTGACCACATTGCCTTGCTGGATGTCGATCTTGTAAGCGCAGCCGGACAAAAACAGACTTGCAAAACAGGTGATAAGGATGAGATGCTTTCTCATTGATTGTTTACCTGGTCCCCCGCAAATCGCCAATGATACTCGATTGCTGGTGGGCCTGCATGGTGGTGAGATGGGAAATTTGAAGTGAGATCGATAGTGGAATCCCAAGATCTGCGAAATGCTGGTTTGAAAGTTACCCTGCCAAGGATGAAAATCCTGGAGATATTGGAGCGCCAGCATCAGGATGGATACCATCTGAGTGCCGAGGACGTGTACAAACTTCTTCTCGAAGAAGGAGAAAAGATTGGTCTGGCGACTGTCTACCGGGTGCTGACTCAGTTCGAGGCCGCCGGTCTGGTTCGTCGTCATTATTTTGAAGGCGGCAATTCGGTCTTCGAACTCAATCGTGGTGGTCATCATGATCATATCGTCTGCCTGAAATGTGGGCGAATCGATGAGTTCACCGACGAAGAAATCGAGAAGCGCCAACAAAATATCGCCAAACGACTCAATTATGACCTTCAGGATCACAGTTTGATCCTGTACGGAATCTGTTCCCACTGTCACAAGAAAAACTGATTCATGTTCAGACCTTTACCTCTCTTCCTGGCGTTGCGATACACCAGGGCCAAGAAACGTACGCATTTCATTTCCTTCATCGCTCTGACATCGATCCTTGGGATCACTCTGGGGGTGACGGCGTTGATCACTGTGCTGTCGGTGATGAACGGTTTCCAGTCGGAGTTGCGCCAGCGTATTCTGGGGATGACCTCCCATGCCACGGTCACGGGTTATGACGGCCGCTTGCAGAACTGGCAGCAATTGTCCGAACGCCTTTCCGGTCAACCCCATATCGTCGGCAGCGCGCCGTTTGTGGAAGGACAGGTGATGCTCACATTTGGCCGGCGGGTTTCGGGCAGTATGCTGCGGGGAATCTTGCCCGAACGGGAGTCTCAGGTCTCGGCAGTGGTGAACAAGATCAGCCACGGTCAGCTGGAAGTGCTCCGGCCCGGAAGTTATGGGATCGTGCTGGGGGCCGAGCTGGCAAGGTATCTGGGGGCGTGGATAGGCGACAAGGTCACCGTAATCACACCCCAGGTAACTACCACACCGGCGGGAATCCTGCCGCGTCTCAAACGGTTTACCGTGGTGGGCATCTTCGAGGTGGGGATGTACGAATACGACCGCAACATGGCCCTGGTCCATATACGGGATGCCTCCCGCCTGATGAGGTTGGAGGGTGCGGTCAGTGGGTTGCGGTTGAAACTCGACGATCTGTTCCTGGCTCCACAGGTTGCGCAGGCATTATCCGGGGTGCTGGGCCCCGGTTTTTTCGTGACCGACTGGACCCGGCTACACAGTAATTTTTTCCGGGCAGTGCAAATGGAAAAGCGGGTGATGTTCATCATTCTCCTGTTGATCGTGGCCGTCGCTGCCTTCAACATCGTTTCTACCCTGGTAATGGTGGTGACCGATAAACGTGCCGATATCGCGATTCTGAGAACTCAGGGAATGACGCCCGGGGCAGTCATGGTGGTCTTTGTATTGTTGGGTTCGATCATTGGGCTGGTGGGTACGTTGGCAGGGATGCTGGGAGGGATAACGCTGGCACTCAACGTTGAAAGCATTGTGCCGGCCATCGAACGCCTGTTCGGCATTCATTTTCTTTCTGCGGATGTCTATTACATCAGCGAACTGCCTTCCGAACTTCATTGGGATGATGTCTGGCGGATTTGCGGCCTGGCCTTTGTGCTCACCCTCGTAGCGACACTCTATCCCGCCTGGCAGGCCTCCCAGGTGAAACCTGCCGAGGAGCTACGCTATGAGTGAACGGGCAGTCCTTTCCTGCCAGGGGTTAACCAAGGTTTTTTACCAGGGTTCCCAGAAAGTAGAAGTGCTGAGGGGGATCGATCTGGCGATTGGCAAAGGGGAGCGAGTCGCCATCATGGGGTCGTCGGGTTCCGGAAAAAGTACCCTGCTTCACCTGTTGGGAGGGCTGGACAGTCCCACTGCAGGCAAGGTGTC